>JBNJGX010000033.1:0-14998 GCA_051748025.1 Bacteroidota bacterium | reverse complement strand
TAAAAGACGGGTCACCCAAATCCCAAGTTTTTAAAGCATAAATCATTGATTATCAAAAGGTGTTTTTTGGTGTGTATAGGTGGTGCACAAAACAGGAAGAAAGTGGAAAAATTCTTTGCCTGAATGGATTATTTTTATTGAGTGCCTGTCCATAATGGCGATAATGGCGAACATTTATCTGCAATTGAATAATGGTGATTAATCAGTCCGAAGTCGGACTTCCGGACACTAATAATCAAAGATACGGGATGACTTTTTCAAGTTGCATGGCACGAGATCCTTTAATAAAAACCTGTTTATCCTGAATGTTGTTTTTTTTCAACCAGTTTGCCAGGCCTTCTGTATCCTCGAAAAAACGGAAATTGTATTGATGTTTTAATTTATAGAATTCGGGTCCGGAGAGGTACACCCTTTTAAAACCGAGTTGGTTTATCATATCCAGTATCTCCCTGTGCGCAAGCATTGATTCATTTCCAAGTTCTTTCATATCTCCAATGATCAAGACCTGTTCTTCTTCAGCATTATGAAAGTCTTTTATTGCCAGTTCCATGCTGCTTGGGTTAGCGTTGTACATATCCAGAAAAAGGGTATTTTTCTCAGTTACCTTAATTTCAGAACGCTGATTGCCGGGTATATAGTTGGATATGGCTTTATCTGTTATTTCCCGGGGCACATTCAGATAAGCCGCCGTACAAATCGCTGCAAGTATATTTTCAGCATTGTAAGAACCTTGTATCCGGGATAAACATTTCCCCGCCATATGCTTGGTTTGCCATTCCACACCGATATACTTTTGCTCATAAAAAACCCTGCCATAACAAAACGCTTCTTTTGATGTAAAGCTGTAGCTTACAAAATCTTGTTGTTCCAGCATATCCCATAAAACAGGATTGTCAATATTGATAAACACAGTTCCGCCTGTTTGTTTCAATGATTTATACAATTCGGCTTTTGCGCTTTTCACCCCTTCAAAAGAACCGAAACCTTCAAGATGCGCTTTCCCCACGTTTGTGATAAGTCCAAAATCAGGAACTGCAATGTCGCAAAGTGTGTCTATCTCCCCCTGGTGATTTGCCCCCATTTCAATGATGGCAAAGTCTGTTTCCGGCTTGATATTAAGCAAACTCAATGGCACACCTATGTGATTGTTAAGGTTGCCGCTGGTTGCGATGGTATTAAAATGCCTTTTTAACACGGCAAATATCAGTTCTTTGGTGGTTGTTTTGCCATTGCTGCCGGTTATGGCAATGATTTTAGCAGACATCTGCTGTCGATGATGCTGTGCCAATTTTTGAAGGGCAAAAAGGCTGTTATCAACAAGGAAAGTTTTTCCGCTGATGGCATAATCCGGGTTATCAATCACTGCATGTTTGGCACCTTTATCAATGGCATCCCTGGCAAATTTATTTCCGTCAAAATTTTCACCACTCAATGCAAAAAACACCCCTCCCGGTATAATATTCCTGGAATCAATACATACCCCATTTGTATTGTTAAAAACATCATATAGTTGATCTGTATCCATGGTCAAATAAAAAGAAACCCCATGAGTTTGCATTCAACATGGGGTTACAAAATATAAATACATTAGTATGTCATTCTTCTTTTGTTGGTGATCCAACCCTGGTCATGGCACAGCGGAAACCCAGGTCAGCTCTGGCTTTCTTTTCATCCAGGAAGCGTCTTGAGCCAGGTGTCATCCAATAGGCACGGTCTTTCCACGAACCACCTTTAAATACACGTGCTCTATCTGTCACCATTGATTTCATGTCTGTTCCTTTATTCCTTTTGGGGTTAGTCGGATCATATTCTCCTTCACCCCATTCGGTACCAGCCCAATCACCATCATCATACATATCATCAGTGGATTCAATGTGCCTGGTGGAATCTTCATCATACTCTGTATATTCAGAATAACGGTCGGATTCATTCCACCAATCTTCACCTGATTCAGGCACAAGAGATTCAATATCACCGTCAACGTAATTTCTGTTATCAGCCCTGGTGTAATTATCCCGGTTATAGGCATGTTCAGCATCAACAGGTTTTTCCAGAATCTTTCCGGTAACATCAAAATAATCTTCCGCTTCGGGTGTCAATTCAATCATTCCATCATTGGGGTCTCTCGTAATTTGTTTTTCTTTATACACATTACCACGGAATGGGCGAAATTCCTCCATATCATTGTAAGTAAGATCACGGTAAACATCCATAACCCATTCATTAACATTACCTGCCATACAATAGAGGCCGAAGTCGTTAGGCCAATAGCTACGAACCGGAGCCGTAATGTCTGCACCATCATTAAGGGCACCGGCTACACCCATTGCATCACCACGTCCTCTCATGATATTACCCATGATTTGTCCTCTGTCTTCAGTACGGCTGTCATTACGGATATAATGACCATTCCAGGGATAGAGCCGGCGTTCATAAATTCTTTCTTTGTGATGGTTCCCTATGTAAGCCAGTGCTGCATATTCCCACTCAGCTTCTGTTGGGAGTCTGTATCTGGGGAGAAAAATCCCATCTTCCATTTGTACCCATCTGCGATCATCGGCAAATGCACCTTGTCCGCCTCTGCCTCCGCCTCCGCCTCTGCCTCCACGGCGGCCTTCTTTTAATGTTGACGGGTCCTGGTACAATTTTTCAACTTTACCATCCGGGCCACGGCCGGTTTCGTCAATGTGCAGGTCAAGATTATCTGCATATACAAGGTATGCATCAGTATTAAAATGTTTTGATTGATCCTGTGGTGCTGCGTATGGGTCAAGTATTCCCTCCCTGATAAGGATAAATTCATTTACCCTGTCAGTACGCCATGATGAATAATCTCTTGCTTGGCGCCAATTAACACCTACTACCGGGTATTGCTCATAGGCCGGATGACGCAGGTAAAGGTCTACCATTGGTTCATTGTATGCCAGGCGTTCCCGCCATACAAGGGTGTCGGGCAATGCCTGACGATAAAGATACCTGAAGTCTGTGGCATAAACATGACTAAGCCAATACAGGTATTCCCTGTAATCAATATTGGCAACCTCTGTTTCATCCATGTAGAAAGATGAGACTGTTACGCGGCGCGGTGTATTATTCCACTCAAACATAACGTCTTGTTCTGTGCGACCCATAGCAAACGTACCACCTTCAATAAAAACAAGCCCGGGGCCGGTCTCTTGTTCGTATCCCGGATGATTCTGAAAACCACCAAAACGCGGATCATTATAATGCCACCCTGTTGTATTTGATGACTCTTTTTGGCATGATGCCACTATCAGTACACCAAAAATCACAAGTGATGAGAGACGGAAAATATTTTTCATGACACGAAAATTTTATTTACACATTATATATTATAACTAAAATGATGGGCAACTTATTGTCTTATATTTAGATTCTGGCGGCTTACAATTAAATGTAAACCCAAAAGTTACTTCATGAGCCCCAAGTGTGGAGTTTTTTAACTTGGAAACTGTCAGATCATAACTGTATCCGACTTTAATATTGTCCTGTCTGAATCCCAGTAACATAATAAAGGAATCGTAATGAAAGTTAAAATTCTGACGCAGCCAAAAACCGGCTACAATAGATTTCCTGTTGAGATAAACGCCCCAGTTGAATTGTTGAAAATCTCCTTGTTGATGAAACAACAATTGAGGCGCCAGGGTAAGCTCGCCCCTGCGGAAATTTTGCGCATTAATGGGAATATCTGTACCAAAATGAACAGTAAATTTACGCGGAAGCACTGCATCACTTCCTCTCAAGAAAGATTCTGCCGGTTCTGTGAGATGATGCACAGCAAGACCAAAAAATGTCCTTTCACTAAAGCCAACTAATCCGGCGGAAAAATCAAAATAATTTTTGGTATCATTTACGATGCTGGGATCTTCATTTGTAGCATATATCGGACCATACAAAGGATGTATCATATCAGGGAACACAAAATCCCATTCAATGGATTTCATAACATAAGCAGCCTGAAATCCACCCGCTACAGCAAAACGACGTGTTATTGGCAGTGTATATGAATACATTCCTGCAAGGGTAGTGGCAGTTATTGTACCATCCCCCTGCACATCGTTCATTAACAATAAACCTGCTCCGCCCTTGATGGCATTTACATGTTGGTCATAAGACAAGCTGTAGGTCACATAAGTTTGTCCCAGTGCCGGCCATTGGTTACGATAACTTAAATTTACACGCGGACACTTGTCTGATCCAACAAAAGCAGGATTCAAATAAAGCGGATTTGCATAGAACTGTGAAAAATGGGCGTCCTGTGCATTCACTTTGCTGTAAAAGCCAATCAGGCAGATCGTTAGTATTAAAAAGGCACGTCTAATCATGTTGTTGCTATTGTTCTACAATGTGCAATTATACGAATAATTTTTTTAAAGACAAATTCATTACCACAATAATACGACATTTTTTCCGTTAAAAAAAAGAATTCTGCAAAATTTCTTTATTTCGCACCGAAAATAAAAATTAATTTTTAATTAACATGAAAAAATCATCATTAATTTTTTTGCTTTTCATCTTAATATTCTCTTTCAATAAAAAGATGAATGCACAAAATTATAATTATTTTGATAATATCAAATGGAAAGGCATACAAAAGATTCAAATTGATTCTGTGAATTCTTTTGAAAGACTCGCTTTTATGGATGCAGTCTATTATAAAAACCGCCATCTACCAGTTTATCATCATGTAATAAAACCGGAAAATGTTAAAATAAATGATTTTGAGTGGGAAAGTAAAACCGTTAAAAAGCTGAGTGAAGAAGAACAATTGTTTTTGAAACGGCATAATATAGAATTACCGGATAAATTTGATGTCAGGTTTTCCCACAGCATTATTAGAAAAAAACAATATGCACACCTTAATATTACACCTCTACGACAAAATCCAAAAACAGGCGAGCCTGAAAAGCTCATTGAGTTTGGTTTGAAAATAAATTATGAAGAAACATCAGAATTAAAATCACAGCGTAATTACGCTGATAATTCTGTTATGGACAACGGGGATTGGTATAAAATCAGGGTTAGACAACCAGGTGTTTATAAATTAACTTATAATTCGATTTCTTCAATGGGGTTTGATGATCCTGCTCAGGTTGGTGTTTTTGGATATGGAAACATGGTGCCTAAAAGAAATGATGAACCAAGGTATGATGATTTGCCGCAAAGACCTGTTTATTTAAAGGATAACAACGGAAATGGTAATTTTGATGAAGGAGATGCCATTCTTTTTTATCTGGAGGGGCCCAATGCTCATGAACATAAAGGAGATGGTGAATTCAGGCATGAAATTCATAATTATTCTGATCATTCATATTATTTTCTTTCTGATGTTGCCGGACCGGAGTACATACAAACGGTAAATGAAAGTTTAACGGCAAATAAATCCACAAGTTCATACGATTATTACAAAACACTTGAAAAAGACAGCATTAATATTATTGGAACCGGACGTACATGGTACTGGCGTCATTTTGATTATTTTCCTTCTTACACCTTTAATATTGGTATTCCCGCTTTAAACAATAATGAGCCTGCCATCCTGTATTCCTCACTTGCAGGCCGTTCATCAGTACCAAACCGGTTTAAATTTACCATCAACGGCGATGTGAATCACACCGGCTATATTGATGAGGTTTCCGGTGCTTATGGCTCACCTCATGCTAAAACCCTGGATGTACAGTTTGATGTTTCCAACCCGCAATCAACCAATACGATAAAAGTAGAATATTTATTTCCAAATACAAATTCCGAAGGGTGGCTGGATTACCTTACAATAAATGCCAGGTCATGGTTAAATTTACAATCAAACAGCCTGAAATTTCGTGATTCAAGAACAGTAGGCAGTGGCAATGTTACCCAATATACCATTGATGGCATCAATAATAGTTGCAAGGTGCTTGATATTACTGACCCTGCTAATGCATTTGAAATTGAGGCAGATGAAATATCCGGCGGTCAACTGAAATTCACGGCTGAAAGCGAACAACTTCGTGAGTTTATTGTTTTTGATGCCGGGGCATCTTATGATACGCCTCAGATTGATGACAGTGATAAACTTGGTTTTGTTAGCAATCAGAATTTACATGGGTTGTCCAATGTTGATTTTGTGATTGTTACAAACAGCTTGTTTGCTTCTTATGCCGATCAATTGGCCGGGTTTCATCAGTCACTTAACGGATTGAATACAATTGTTGTAGATCAGGAAAATGTTTTCAATGAATTTTCATCAGGAACTCCCGATGTGGCAGCAGTACGTGATTTTATGAAGATGTTGTATGATAAAGCCGGTTCTGAATCTGAAATGCCAAAATACCTTTTATTGTTCGGGGATGGTAGTTATGATAACAAAACCACTTCTAGCCCCAACAGTAATTATATCCTCACTTACCAGTCAAAAACATCACTATCTCCTGCCAGATCTTTTGTTAGTGATGATTTTTACGGATTACTGGATGACAATGAAGGCTCCGTTTCAGGTAACGAAGGCCTTGATATTGGTATTGGGCGCCTGCCGGTGAAAACGCAGGAAGAAGCCCAGCATGCCATTGATAAAATATTTAATTATGTGAATCCCGATAGCTTTGGGCTATGGAGAAATGTTATGGCTTTCATCGGTGATGATGCTGAAGATACCTCGTCGCATCAGGCACAAGCCAATGAAATGGGAGATACAATCATGAGCAAACAACCGGTTTTTAATGTTGATAAAATTCTACTCGATGCTTATGAACAGGTCTCAACTATGCAGGGAGACAGATATCCTGATGTCAATCAAACCATTGACGAGCGCGTAGATAAAGGTGCCTTAATCATGAACTATTCAGGACACGGTAATCCAAAATTCCTTGCACATGAAGCGGTGGTAACCATCAGCCAGATTAATTCATGGGAAAATTTCAACCGTTTGCCTGTGTTTGTAACGGCTACATGCGAATTCAGCCGCTTTGATGATTATGAATTTACCTCTGGAGGTGAACAGATATTCTTAAACCCTGAAGGAGGAGGAATCGCGCTTTTTACAACCTCCCGGCTTGTGTATTCCGGAGCCAATTTTAATTTGAATAAAGAATTTTATCGCCAGGTTTTTAAAAGGGATGCAAATAATGAACTGTATGCGCTTGGAGAAAATATCATGCATACAAAAAATAATACCGGTGATTCAAACAATAAAAGAAATTTTACCCTGCTTGGTGATCCTGCCATGAAGCTTGCCGTTCCTGATTATATAGTAAAAACAGATTCCGTAAATGGCATTGATATATCTGTTTTTACAGATACTGTAGGTGCTGCCAGTCATATTACCGTTACCGGCCATATCGAAGACAGAGATGGCAATATCAGGACAGATTTTAATGGCGTTTTATACCCCAGGGTATATGATAAGGTGATGGAATATTCAACTTTGGGTAATGATGATAACCCGCCTTTTCCTTATAAAGAACAAAAGAATATCCTCTATTCCGGGAAATCCAGTATCAATGATGGGTATTTTTCTTTCGAATTTATCGTACCGGTGGATATAGCTTATTATTTTGATAACGGAAAAATTAGTTATTATGCCAAATCTGATAACAAAGATGCACACGGTTATTATGACCAACTAATAATTGGTGGCAGTGATGATGACATAACATCCGATGTCTGGGGGCCCGAAATTGAATTATACATGAATAACACTGATTTTGTGGATGGTGGTATCACAGATGAAAATCCCGATATGCTGGCTTTTGTTTCTGATGAATCCGGTATTAATACCGTTGGCAATGGCATTGGACATGATATTGTTGCTGTGCTTGATGATAACACCTCCGAAGCCATTATATTAAATGACTATTATGAAGCAGATATTGATTCTTATCAATCCGGAACGGTTACTTATCCTTTTAGTGACCTTGAAACGGGCATGCATAACCTTAACCTTAAAGTGTGGGATGTGTTTAACAACAGTGCCGAAGCAGAGATATCATTTATGGTGGCCAATTCCTCTGAATTGGTAATTGAACAAGTCGGTAATTTTCCCAATCCTTTTTCAAACCAGACATGCTTTACCTTTACACACAATTATGTAAATGAAGAGCTGGACGTAGAAATAAAAATTTACAACCTGAATGGTGGCCTGATAAAAACCATCAGAGAAAAGGCATATTCAAACGGATACAGCATTGAACCGATATGCTGGCAAGCTGGTAATGACGGAGGAGGCAGGGTAGAAGCCGGCATATATGTTTACCATGTCAGGGTAAAAGCACCCAATGAAGATGTTGTCAATAAATTTGAAAAAATGGTTTATGTAAAATAATTATATTTGTTACTCGTTTACTGTTTATATTTTAAAAAAATTAAAAAATGAAATACAGATTTTTTGCATTTGTTGTGCTCAGTGTTTTTGCCTTTGATGCATCTGCCCAGTTTAGTGATGATCCAATTGGCAGAGATTTAGAAAACAACGTGATTACCACGGCTGTTCCGTTTTTGATGATTGCACCTGATACACGTGCCGGTTCAATGGGCGATGCAGGTGTGGCAACATCACCTGATCCCAATTCTCAACACTGGAACCCGGCAAAGTATGCTTTTGCCGAAGATGAAATGGGCCTTTCGCTTTCATATACGCCCTGGTTGCGTAACATTATTGATGATATGAACCTGGCTTATTTATCTGGTTATTACAGACTCGACGAAGAGAATATGCTCTCTGCATCACTCCTGTATTTTGACATGGGTGAAATTCCTTTCAGGGATTACAATAATCAACCGCTGAAAACTCATCAACCCAATGAGTTTGCTATAGATTTTGGATACAGCCGGCTTTTGGGTCGAAATTTTTCCGGGGCTGTTGCCATGCGTTACATCCGCTCTGATCTTACCGGAGGCATGTCAGTAGGTGGCATGCCTACCACACCAGGACAGTCCGTCGCCGGTGATGTGGCTTTCTTTTACACCAATGATGATATGGGATTCAGCGGAATGAACGGTATGCTTAACTGGGGCATTAACATCAGCAACATCGGTGCTAAAATGTCATACAGTGATGATGTTGAACAAGATTTTATCCCCACAAATTTCAGAACCGGTGTCTATTATCAACTTGACATTGATGAATATAACAAAATAGGTGTTGCTGTAGATATGAACAAATTGCTCGTGCCCACACCACCAAAATATGAAACTTTTGTTGCCGGAGATACATTGCCCGATGGTAGCATTGCAAATACAACAGAACAAATTATGATAGCTGGTAAAGATCCTGATATTTCTGTGCCAGCAGCTTTGTTCCAGTCATGGTATGATGCTCCGGGACCTGAAAACGGATATGAATCAGTTTTTGCTGAAGAATTTGCTGAAATAACTTGGAGCTTTGGTGCTGAATATTGGTACAGCAACCGGTTTGCAATGCGTGCCGGATATTTCCTGGAACACCAGTTTAAAGGTGCCAGAAAATATTTTACCCTTGGAGCAGGTATGAAACTGAACGTCTTTGGGCTCGACTTTGCCTACCTTATACCAACCGGGAATTTTAACACATCCCCGCTGGCCAATACCCTGCGTTTTACCCTGACATTCGATTTAGGCGCTGCTGATATAGAGGAAGGATAATGTTATTGTCTGTTTATATAGTGAGAGATTTAAAATGAGAGGCTTTAGGTGTTAGGTGTTAGGTGTTAGGATTTAGGAAAAGTTTCCCTCCTAAATCCTAACACCTATTAATCGAAACCGTTATTAACTATTTTTAACTGATTGGTTACTAGATAAATACTAATTATTGTGAGGGTTGGATTTGGATATGATGTACACAGCTTTGAAACAGGAAAATGTATTATCCTGGGAGGGGTAAAAATTCCTTTTAATAAAAAATTCAAAGCCCATTCGGATGGAGATGTACTTTTACATGCTTTATGCGATGCCATTTTGGGTGCGGCTGCATTGGGTGATATCGGCAAACATTTTCCTGATGACGATGAACGTTTTTCCGGGATATCATCTGTTGAACTGCTCAACGAAACCGTCTTTATTCTGGAAAATGAGGGTTTTAAGATTCAGAATATTGATGCAAGCATTGCCATTGAAAATCCCAAATTACAACCCCATATTCCACAAATGAGAAAAAATATTGCGGCTTGTTGCCATGTGAGTATTGGTGCAGTTTCAGTAAAAGCCACAACCACCGAAAAGCTTGGTTTTGTTGGTCAGGAGCAGGGTGCAGAAGCATATGCCGTTGTGTTAATAAATTAAAACACAAAGATTTGGTGGCCTGTATATAATTGATAGCTTTGCAATTCGTTATAATTAATAACAGGGAATAAATCCCTAAAAAATTTCACATTATGGATATTGATATTAAAGGAAAAGATTTTGTAAAAATTCATTACACAGGGTCTCTTAGCGATGGGGCTGTTTTTGATAGTTCTGAAGGCAAAGAGCCACTGGCATTTATTCTTGATGTCGGAATGCTGATTCCGGGTCTTGAAAAATCTGTAAAAGAAACCGCTCAGGGTGAAAAAAAATCAGTGGTAATACCTCCGGAAGAAGCTTATGGAGAAATGGACGAAAAAGCCGTTCAGGATGTACCAAAAAGTCAGTTTCCTGAAGACCTTGACCTGAAAGAAGGGTTGCAGCTTCAGGCACAGACACAACAAGGGCCCATCCCGGTTGTGGTAAAAGAAATCAAACCGGAATCTGTGGTTGTTGACTTTAACCATCCCCTGGCAGGTAAAGAACTTAGCTTCGAATATGAAGTGGTAGAAAAACGCCCTGCAACTGAGGATGATCTGAAAAATTTAATGGAACAGAAGTAATCAAGAATTACTTTATATTTAAATCCCATCTCAGAAGTTTGTTACCACTTTTGAGATGGGATTAATGGTTAAAAAAGCCATTATTTTAAACCACGGCGTTCCAGCAAATACTCTTCGCTGGGTTCCTGCCCGCGGAATTTTATGTATTGTTCCATGGCCGGCCCGTTGCCAACTTCGGCGAGACAATGCCTTCTGAATTTTGCAGCAAGCTCCTTGTTGAAAATATCTCCGCTTTCCTTGAATGCATGGAACGCATCTGCATCAAGAACACCAGCCCAGATATACACATAGTATCCGGCAGAATAACCACCGCTGAAAATATGCTGAAAATAGGTGCTGCGGTACCGGGGATAGATTTCATCTATCAAACCGATCCTGTTCATGCTTTTCGCCTCAAAAGCCAGCACATCTTCAACACTATCATCTGCCGGTAAAGTATGATAATCAAGATCAAGCAGAGCCGCAGCAAGGTATTCAACTGTCTCAAATCCCTGGTTAAAATGCCTGCTTTCCTGAATTTTATCTATAAGTTCATCCGTGATGGTTGTGCCGGTTGCGTAATTTTTTGCATAACGTTTTAGCACCTCCGGTTCACCGGCGAAATTTTCCATAATTTGTGAGGGTAACTCCACAAAATCACGGGGAACGTCTCCTGCAGTTCGTTTATAATGCCCGTCGGTAAATAGTCCATGCAGGGCATGGCCGAATTCATGAAATAAGGTATTGGCTTGATCCCAACTGAGCAATGCAGGGTCTTCATAGGTACCTTTGGTAAAATTGGTAACCACAGATGCCAAAGGATGAATACGGTTTCCATCTTCATCGTAGGAAGCTTTTCTGAAACTTGTACACCACGCTCCGCCACGTTTGCTGTCGCGTGTATAATAATCCATATACAGCAGACCTATCAGGCTTCTGTCAGATTCAGTTACTTCATACACTTCTACATCCGGGTGATATACGTGGATATCATTAAGTTTATTGAAATTGATATCATAAAGATTTTTGGCCACCCAGAACATCCCGTCACGCACATTTTCAAGCCGCAGATAGGGTTTTAATTCAGACTCATCAAGGTCGTATTTATGCTTTTTTACTTTTTCTGCATAATACCACCAATCCCATGGGGCAAGTTTAAAAGTTTTGCCTTCGCTGATGATAATATTTTGCATGTCTTTGACTTCCTGTTTTGCAACAGGTAAGGCAGCATTCCACAGTTTCATCAGAAAATCATCAACAGCTTCAGGAGATTCAGCCATATTTTTTTCAATCACATAGTCTGCATGGTTTTCATGCCCGAGTAATTCAGCCCTTTTGGCCCGTTTTTTTACCATTTTTTTGATGATGTCTTTGTTATCAAATTCATCATCATGATTGCCGCGCATAATATAACCTTTATAAAGTTTTTCCCGCAGGTCACGGTTTTCAGCAAATTTCAAAAATGGGATCATAGAAGCCCTTGATAGCTGGAACACCCATTTTCCCTCCATGTCAAGTTCTTCAGCCCTTTTGGAAGCACTTTTGATAACATTATCAGGCAGGCCGGCAAGATTGTCTTCATCTTCAACAACCAGTTTAAAATTTTTGTTGGTCTCTGCCAGCACATTGTCTCCAAATTCCATAGAAAGTAAGCTCAGATCTTTATCCAGTTTCCGGAGCTTTTCTTTATCTTCATCATTCAATGAAGCACCGTTACGGATAAAATCTTCGTGATATTTTTCAACCACCCGTATTTGCTCATCATTCAAACCGGCATTTTTCCTTTTTTCATACACCGCATCAATACGTTCAAACAGTTTTTCGTCAAGCATAATGTTGCTTGAATGCTCACTCAGCATTGGGCTGACTTCTTTTGCAATGCTTTGGATTGTAGAATCGCTGAGTGCTGATTTGAGGTTAAAAAACACCCTCGACACTTTTGTCAACATTTTACCGGAGCGATCAAAAGGTTCTATGGTATTTTCAAATGTTGGTGCATCCTCATTACCGGTAATTTCAGCAATATCTTCTTCTTCCTGCTTGATAGCCTCTTTAAAAGCCGGCAGAAAATGTTCATTTTCAATTTCATCAAAGGGCGGTGTACCATACCGTGTTTCCCATGTCCTGAAAAAGGGATTGTCATGTTGTTCTTTGTCCTGCTTATCCTGTTTATCATCCTTGCATGCAACAGAGAACAAAATTACAGGAATAATCATAATCATAAGTTTTTTCATAATAATATATGTTTTGTTAACAATTATTTTACAAGTGAAAAGCCATTCAATTTTAATCAACTAAAGCAATGTTGTCAGGCTAAAAAACCGCATCTTAATTTGATGGTTAGCGCATTATTCAAAATTGCAGATTTATTCCACACTTGAAAAGTATTTCATAAACTGAGAACGTTCGTAAATCTGCGGATTTTTTATGTTTTTATAGGAGAGTTTTCCCCTGAAATCATTTATATGCTTATAGTCATTTTTATCCATCCAGTTTTCAACTTCCTTGTTAATTTCACTGACATATGCAAGACCGTTTTTGTAAAAGGCAGAACAAACCTGTGCTGTTTGTGCCCCTGCCAACAATTGCTTTATCACCCCTGCACCATCATGGATACCGGTGGAGGCAGAAATTTCAGTTTTGTACATTTGAGCACTTACCATCCCGACCCAACGCAGAGAATGCTTGATATCTGTATCACGGCTAAATACCGAAGCAGAAACCATTTCCATGGTATCAATGTTGATATCCGGTTCATAAAAACGATTGAAAAGGGTTACCGCTTTAACACCTCTGAATTGCAATTGTTTAACCAATCTCAGCAGGTTTGTAAAATGCGGCCCGACTTTTATGGAAACCGGGATATTGACTTTTGACAATACGGCTTCAGCAATTTCATAATACATATTTTCATATTGCAGGCTTTCGGTATTACCATTATCAGGTATAATATTAATATTCAGCTCCAGCGCATCTGCACCGGCCTCTTCAATCCTGGTGGCAAAATCGGTCCAGTCTCTGGCATCAATGCAATTAATACTGGCAATAACGGGGATGCTACATGCTGCCTTGGCTTCTTTGATGAGTTTAAGGTACTCACTGACAGAATTGTGCTTGGCGTAATTGCGCACATAATCCTCGGCTTCAGGGTATGATTTGCTTTGATTCAAAATATTACCCGCTTCATAGTTGATCTGTTCTTCGAACAATGATTTTAAGATAACAGCCCCTGCACCATGTTCATCGAGGGATTTTATATTATCCACAGATTGTGTTAAACCGGAACTGCTTGCAATTACAGGAGATTTAATGTCTAAACCCAGGTACGTTGTTTCAATATTCGCCATGTTACAATGTGTTTTGTTAAACATTTATCACAGGCAAAGATAATATTTCCAACAAAAATTCAAAATAATGGACAGGGAAAGAAATCATGTTTTACAGCTTAGTGAAAAAAAAACACCCGCAAATGATTTATTTGCAGGTGTTCAATTTTGAGGTTAAAAACAGGTCTTATTTGGTGTCCAGAAACATAAAATCGTTGACGTTGATTTCTGTGGAATACCGTTTTTCGCCGTCTTTTTCCCATTGTTTGTTTGCCAGGCGTCCTTCAATTAGCAACCTTGAACCGGACTGGCAGTTTTTGGAAATGATTTCTGCCTGTTTGTTCCAAAACACAATCCTGTGCCATGTGGTTTTTTGCTGGCGATTACCACTGTTGTCTTTATAATATTCGTTAGTGGCCAGGCTCAGGTTGAGCACGTTTTTATTATTACCAAGTTCTTTCATTTCTGGTGTTGCACCCAGGTTTCCAATTAAAATTACGCGATTTAATAAATTGTTCATAAAATTAAGTCGGAAGTCGGAAGACCGAAGCGATGTCCTGCGCCGTACTGCGATGTGCTGAGCCTGCCGAAGTAAGCCTGCCGAAGTGAGCGAAGTCGAAGGGTCCGAAGATACCATATTAATTAATCTTTTCTTTAAATGCTATCATCATATTCATAAGATTGAATGCATATTCATAATATTTGTTAAATTCATCTTTGGTAATGTAATTCCTTTTATAGGCCTTGTATAAACAGGTTACTACCTCCGCTAAAGATCGAATCGAAAACCCCATAAACTTTTTAAATTCAGGGTTGGATTGGCCAATTGAACCTTCAGCAACATTTAAGGCAATAGAATCACCGGCTCTGCGAATT
>JBNJGX010000032.1:10102-15062 GCA_051748025.1 Bacteroidota bacterium | reverse complement strand
TACAGGCGAAAGATACACTTTTGAAGCATATGAATTTACAACCTATGTCATTTCATTTTGCCAGGGTGGCGGCTCCAATAACATTGATACCCAACTGGAAATATGTGATGAAGACGGAACTACTGTATTTGCCTTTAACGATG
Organism: Bacteroidota bacterium; assembly: GCA_051748025.1. GTDB lineage: Bacteria > Bacteroidota > Bacteroidia > Bacteroidales > ML635J-15 > JAQIBY01. The sequence goes on along the minus strand of JBNJGX010000032.1, from coordinate 14,919 downwards.
ATCATTGCGGTTTGGGGTCAGAAATCACATGGACTTGTGATAATACGGGCACCTATAGTTTTGTAATTTATGAATTTAATTGTCAGGATGATGGGGCAAATGCCGGGACCCTGGCATATAGGACCCTTACGCCACCAACGGAGCAGGACTGTCTGGGTGCCATTCCGCTGTGTTTTGATACGTATAACACAACAAATTCTTACTCAGGAACAGGCCATTATCCAAATGAAATACCTGATTATCCAGGAGCTAATTCAGATGACAATTGTCCTGATAATTGTTTGCTTGATGGAGAAGTTAACGATGTATGGTACACATTTACAGTTCAAACAAGCGGCACGGTTTCTTTTGTTATTTCACCCAATGATCCGGATGATGATTATGATTGGGCTGTTTACGATATCACTAACGATAATTGTTCGGATATATATTCAAATGCAGGCAGCATGCAGGTGAGCTGTAATTTTTGCGGGACAGCAGGAGATACCGGACCGGATGGGAGCAGTACAGAAAGTTGTCAACATGGCGATCCCGCTTCTTGTACGCCGTTTAATGATGTGCTGAATGTTACGGCAGGCGAAACTTATGTTATAAATGTCAGTAATTTTAGTTCAACACAAAGTGGTTACTCAATAGATTTTGGTGGTACAGCCCAGATTGTAGATAATGATGTGCCAGAGCTTGTTGATCTTGTATATCAGCCGGCTTGTGGCGCTTCTAATATTACGGTCCAGATGTCAGAGCGTATTTGGTGTTTAGGTACTGAGGCATCAGCATTTTCATTAACAGGTCCGCAAGGTGTTTATGAGATTGATGATGTTTGGAGTGAAGTATGCCAGGCGGGATTGGGATCATCGTACGGGGATACATATTATGATGATGTATGGACGTTAGAACTTGGTGATTACTTACAACATTCCGGTGATTATACCCTGGAGTTAGTTGATGATGGGGTAGAGGATGTTTGTGAAAATAGTTCTGATTCCAGTTCAATTACTTTCCATATAGATGGGGTTGAAGCCACAGCCACAGTATTAAATACTTTAGAATGTTATAGTGATACAGACGGCTCTGCTACAGTTGATAATGTTACAGGGGGTACACCACCATATACGTATTTATGGTCAAGTGGAGAAACCACAGAAACAGCTACGGGATTACACGGAGGGACCCAGTATGTAACCGTTACTGATAGCACCGGTATGTGCAGTGATGTTGTTGAGGTAGATATCCCTTCACCGCCTCCAATACATGTTGATGCCGGGTATGACAGGATTATTTGTGAGGGGGAATCTGAATATATTGGCGGGGTGCCGACAGCCTCCAATGGAAATCCACCATATTCATATGAATGGTCTCCCTCCGGAATGCTGGATGATCCTGCCATCGCTAACCCAATAGCCACACCAACAGGTGACCAGAATTTTGATGTTATTGTACAGGATAGTGATGGATGTTATGGTGTAGATACTGTCTTGATTGAAGTTTCTCCTCCCATGGATATCACATTCGATATTACAGACGCATTGTGTTATGGAGATGCAAACGGTGAAGCCACTGCTGTTGTTACCGGCGGAACCCATCCGCTTGATTATACATGGAGCCATAGTGGCCTTGATACCACTGAAACTGTTACAGGATTGGAAGCTGGTGTGACATATACCGTATCAGTGCAGGATTCTGTTGGTTGTGTTGAAAGTGCTGATGTAGAAGTCGGACAACCTGATTCAATTCAGCTCAATGCTGATGTAACAGATAGTGATTGTGGATCTGCAAACGGAGAAATTTCAATTTCGCCTTCAGGAGGGACATCTCCTTATTCTATTGCATGGGAAACAGGTGATAATAACAATGTAATTTCAAATCTTGAACCAGGTTATTATGATATCACCATAACTGATGACCATGGATGTGTTTTTACTGATTCTGTTTTGGTTGCTGGTGTTGGTGTCAATACTGTAACCATTCAGCAAATTGATGAGATTTTATGTTACGGAGATTCTACTGCCTCACTTCAGGCTAATATGCCTGATGGTTATTTGCCACTGACATTTTACTGGTCAGATTCTGTAACTACAGGTTCTGTAGCATCTGGTTTGGGTGCCGGTGAATATTCTGTAAGCATTACAGATGCTTATGGTTGTGAAGGTGAAGCAAGTTATGAGGTGGAACAACCCCCTCTGCTTGAGCTTGACCTTAATGTAACGGATGTTCAATGTGCCGATGGCAATGATGATGGTAAAGCTGAAGCTGTGGTTAATGGGGGAACATCGCCTTATTATTATCAATGGTCAACCGGAGATACCACAAGTGCAATTCATGGTTTAGCACAGGGGAGTTATTCAGTTACAATTACAGATGACAATGGTTGCCAGGTTGAAGATGATTTCTCTATACAAATGCCTGATGCACCTGTTAATGTATTTATAACAACTGAAAATGTAACTTGTCCCGGTGGGTCTGATGGTAGTGCTTATGCGACTGCTGATGGTGGCACACAGCCTTACCAATTTATTTGGTATCAATATGGTAACGTTATTGGTAATGGAGATAGTTTACCCGGATTGAAGGCAGGGAATTATAGAGTGGAAGCTGTAGATGATCATGATTGTACCGATGCTCTCAGCTTTACATTGACTCAACCGGCTGCTTTTGTTATTGAAACGTCTGTACAGGAAGTGAGTTGCCGGGAATATGATGACGGCGTAATCAATATATCAGTCTCAGGGGGTACAGCGCCTTATAAATTCAATTGGTCTAGTGGAGATACTGTCCCTGAGCTTAAGGATATTGAGTCCGGAGATTATGAGCTAACCATTACGGATAATAATGAATGTATTCATACAACTACTGTTTATGTGCCGGAAAATTCTCGCTTATGCATTGAAATTCCAAATGCTTTTACCCCCAATGATGATGGGGTGAATGATAGATGGGAAATCAAATACATCGAGGAATATCCCGAAGCGCATGTTATGGTGTTTAACCGCTGGGGACAAAAATTGTATGATAACCGGATTAACGATCAATCCTGGGATGGTACTTTTAATGGTGAGAAATGTCCTACCGGATCTTATACGTATGTGGTGGATTTAAGCAATGAAATTGAACCATTTACAGGTACAGTTACAATTGTTTATTAATCAGCCGGAAGCCGAACCCGCCTTATCCGAAAGCCAGGATATCCCATGTTAATCATCACTTTTTTAAAAACATTGTTTTTTCTCAGTAGCTTTAATGTATTGATAAACTAGGATATGCCACTTGGTTTTGTCAATTTGATTACATTAAAAGGGGGCATAAAAGCATAACAAATCTGTGGCAAAACAGCTTAACTAACGACTGATTAGTTACAAAACATTTTCTTTTCTTCCGACTCCCGGCAATTATTCTTTCTTTTTTAATTTACCCTCAAAATTTTGATAATATTCCTGGTAGTTTTTGTCATCCTGGTAGGCGTCAGTTGCTATGTAATGTAAATATGGCTCCAGGGTTGCCGGATTATAATACCCCTGCATTGGTGCAATTAATTGGCCATCGTTGTTTAGAAAAATAACCGAAGGGAAAATAACCTTCTTTTGTAATAGGGCAAACACAAATTGATGGGGATATCCCGGTGCTTTTTGTTCATTAATAAATGTCTGATTAAACATGTTAATTGTATCAGTGCGTGCTGCATCAAAAAAGACAGGGTGATAATTGTTGTTTATGTATGCTGCAATGTGGGGATTTTGAAAGTTTATTTTTCGCATTAATTCTGAAGTGATAGGCTGATAGCTGTCTGAATAAAAAAAGAAAAGTATCTTTTTTTCATCTTGAGTTTGTTTTAAAAGTGCTTCATCCAATTCTACCCAGTTAATGTTGCCACTTGTATCTATATTGATGCTATCCTGATGGCGATATACAGCTTTATATGCTTTATGAAAATAATCGAAATCACATGTTTTATAAACACGTTCAGCAAAAAAAACAAGTATGGGCTCAATCTTTTTTGCATCCATAAAACCCGGTACCTGATTGGGTTTTCCGTTTTCATCAATGAAAATCAATGAAGGGTAGGAGGGTTTGTTATTTGTAAACAATAAAGCGAGTTCATGGGTTGGTCGTCTGCCTTCACCTTTATTAACATAAGTTTTTCCGAAAAAATCAATGGTATCTTTGCCTTCTGCATCAAATTTTACAGGATAAAAATTCTGATTTATATAACGTGCAATATCCGGATTGTTGAAAGTTTCTTTGTCCATTTTTTTGCACCACCCACACCAATCGGTGTACAGATCAACAAAAATTGTTTTTGGTGCTTGTTTTTGTTTTTCAATGGCAGTTTCCATATCCATCCATTGAATATTTACCTTATTGGTGGATGTATCATTCGTTTGTGCAAATCCCTGAACTGTCAATAAAATTAATCCTGTTACCAAACCTGAAAAAAGTCTCATACACATGTATCTAATATCAAAATAAATTTCCGGCAATAAAAATGCCAAAAATCATCTTTACTGACAAGCCATTTTGGTTAAAATGTTTAATGTTTACTAATCAGTCATAAAAGTTTCTGTAAATGATGGTTAATAGCGGTTAACATAGGTTAATAACGGTTAAAAATAAATCGTATTTTTAATGGTTGTGATAAAATACCACCTATTCTTTAGGCGCTTAAAAATCAAAACTTACCAACATGTTGTCGTTAATCATGCTGAAAGCTTGATATGTTTGCTTTTCAGGACTTGTAATCGCGCCTAAAATCCCAAGTTCAAAATCCCAAATTTTGTGCAAACGAGGGCAGAGCTCAAGCTTGCTTGTGCTATGCCGAGTGC
>JBNJGX010000032.1:0-10002 GCA_051748025.1 Bacteroidota bacterium | reverse complement strand
TTTCAGGACTTGTAATCGCGCCTAAAATCCCAAGTTCAAAATCCCAAATTTTGTGCAAACGAGGGCAGAGCTCAAGCTTGCTTGTGCTATGCCGAGTGCGCCGTATTGAGCCCAGTCGAAATGCAGCCAAAATTATATAAATCCAAAATAAATCCAAATCCTCAAATCTAAAAAAATCCAAACCCGTTTATCCCGTCTATTGCCGGGCAAGCTTTGCCTGTCTCCAGGCAGGGCAGTCAGGAACCAACGAAACAGGAAAACCCAACTGCATATTTAACAAATTACCTTGAGCCGTTTGGGATTTTGACTTTTAAAAATTGGGATTTATTTTGAATTTTGTTTTTTGGATTTTGAGCTTTCTGGTTTATCCAGGTTAGGAGTATCCTTTCACTTAAGTAACCGATATTAACCGTAATTGACAGAAATTAATACGGCAAATTGGTTACGTTAAATAAAATATCAGAACACCTGATCCTGTTATTGTATTTGAATGAATTTGAACTTTATCTGGTGATTTCTGAAAACACAATTTTATATTGTTCATAAAACATGATAAAAAACATTAAATATTTTTACAGACTTTTTTACCTTTACCAACCAATTAAGTGAAAATTCTAAAAAATAAATATCATTATGCTCAACAAATGTTTTACTGACAGGCACATTGGCCCCCGTGATGAAGATTTAAAGGAAATGCTCAACACCGTAGGTGTGGATTCCATTGAACAGCTAATAGATGAAGCTGTTCCCAAATCCATACGGCTCGATAAACCTATAGATATGGCCGGAGACGGGTGTTCTGAGCAGGCATTTCTATCCCACATCACAGAAATAGCCAATAAAAACAAAGTTTACAGGTCTTACATCGGACAAGGATATTATGGCACGGTTTTTCCCTCCGTAATCAAACGCAATATCTTTGAAAATCCCGGTTGGTACACATCATACACACCATATCAGGCAGAAATTTCACAGGGCAGGCTTGAAGCATTGTTGAATTTCCAAACAGCCATCAGTGAACTTACGGGCATGGAAATAGCCAACTCATCATTGCTGGATGAAGCCACTTCAGCAGCCGAAGCCATGTCACTGATGTTTGACACACGCTCACGCAAAGACGTTAAAGCAGGTAAAAATAAATTATTTGTTGATAAAAATATTTTTATTCAAAGTCTGGATGTCATACAAATGCGGGCTGAACCCATTGGTGTTGAGGTGATTGTTGATGATTTCAGGAATTTCACAAAGCTTGATGATGGCGCTTTCTTTGGTGCCATAGTGCAATATCCTGCTGCTGACGGTTGTATTAATGATTACAGTACCTTTAGCGGACAGGCTCATGAAGCCGGAATACTGGTAACTGCCGTAGTGGACATCCTTTCACTGGCATTGCTTCAAAAGCCATCGGAGTGGGGGGCTGATGTGGTGGTCGGAAATACACAGCGATTTGGTGTTCCCATGGGATTTGGCGGGCCACATGCAGCGTTTCTGGCTACATCCGAAAAATACAAACGCAATATTCCCGGCCGTATCATAGGTGTGTCAAAAGATAAATTTGGAAAACCAGGTTTGCGCATGGCACTGCAAACACGCGAACAACATATCAAAAGGGAAAGGGCAACATCAAATATTTGCACAGCACAGGCATTATTGGCTACCATGGCCGGTTTTTATGCTGCTTATCACGGCCCTGAGGGTTTGAAAAACATTGCCGGCAACGTTCATAAAAAGGCAGTTACGCTTGAACAGGCATTGAAAAAGCTTGGTTATGATCAATTAAACGAACTTTATTTTGATACACTCAAAATCAGTTTGCCTGAGAATATACAATCATCAGAAATACAGTCTGTTGCTGCTGATTATAAAATTAATTTTAATATCATTGACCAGCAGACAATAGGTATAAGCATGGATGAAACAGCAGAAGTAAAAGACCTGAATGATATAATCAGTGTTTTTGCAAAAGTAATGAATCAGCATTCTACACCCATTGAATCAATTGAACAGGACATTGCTATACCGGATACCTTATTAAGGAAAGATAATTTCATGCAACAAGCGGCATTCAATTCATATCACAGCGAAACCAAGATGATGCGTTACATGAAAAAACTCGAACGCCGTGATATTGCCTTAAATCATTCTATGATACCGCTGGGGTCATGCACCATGAAACTTAATTCTGCTACCAGTATGTTACCCATGAGCCGTGAAGAATTTGGGAATATTCACCCATTTGCCCCCTCAGACCAATGGAAAGGTTACCAGGAAATGATGTGTGAGCTGCAATCCGATTTGGCTAAATTGACCGGATATCATGCGATTAGCCTGCAACCCAATTCCGGTGCCAGTGGCGAACATACCGGGCTGATGCTGATCAGGGCATATCATTTGGATAATAATGATAAACAGCGTAATATTTGCCTGGTGCCAGCTTCTGCCCACGGCACCAATCCTGCAAGTTCCATTATGGCAGGGATGAAAGTTGTGGTGGTAGAATCTGATGACAACGGAAATATCAGCCTTGATAACCTCAAAGAAAAAGCAGAAAAGCATAAAGATGATCTTGCTGCCTGTATGATTACTTATCCCTCCACCCACGGGGTGTTTGAAAGCAACATCCGTGACATGATCAAAATAATACATGACAACGGGGGACTGGTTTATATGGATGGTGCCAATATGAATGCACAGCTTGGCATCACACATCCCGGGATCATTGGTGCAGATGTATGCCATTTGAATTTGCATAAAACCTTTGGTATTCCTCATGGCGGTGGTGGCCCTGGTGTAGGACCAATTGGTGTAACCAAAGAACTTAGCAAATATTTGCCGGGACACAGTGTTGTACAAACCGGTGGGGATAAAGCCATAAAACCTGTTGCTGCAGCTCCATTTGGTTCTGCCAGCATCTTGCCCATAACTTATGCTTTCATCAAAATGCTTGGGCTTAGCGGATTGAAAAAATCAGCCGAAATTTCTATCCTCAATGCCAATTATATTGCTTGTGCCCTGAAGGACTGGTACGATGTACTTTATACCGGTGAAACTGGGCGTTGCGCACACGAGATGATACTGAATTGTCAGCATTTTCAAAAAGAATATCATGTCAGTGCAGGGAACATTGCAAAAAGGCTGATGGATTACGGATTTCACGCCCCGACACTCTCATTTCCTGTACATGAGACACTTATGGTAGAACCAACGGAAAGTGAGAGCAAAGAAGAGCTGGATCATTTTATTGAAGCCATGATACAAATCAGGAAAGAACTGGATAAAATTAAAGATGGAACCTATTCGGCTGATGATAATCCGGTGATCAATGCACCGCATACGGCAGAAGAATGCCTTAAATCTGACTGGGATCATAGTTATGACAGGGAAACCGCTACATATCCCCTTAACTGGGTACGTGAAAATAAATTCTGGACATGGACAGCAGAGATTGATCAGGGATATGGTGACAGAAACCTGTTTTGTACATGCGAAACGCTCGAAAGCTATAAATAGAGTCTGTCTATAAAGTCAGACATTTACTCAAAAGATCAAAGCCGCTGTCCTGCGGTGTATCGAGCGGTGTGTTGAGCCACCCTGCGCTGTGTTGCGCTGCATTGCAGCCGTAGTCGAAATAAGCGGCGTCGAAACAAGCTTGTCGAAGTGAGCTGCGTCGAAGCATCAAAGTAAGCCGGCTTATTTTCCAAGCAGGTTCTTGGAAAAAATGTGGTTACTTTTTTGATAGTACTCTTGATTTATTTTGAGTTTAAAAGATTTATTCTAAGCGTATTCCACACTGACACATGCCCCTTATTAGCTATCGTTACCATCAATTGTCAGTATATTATTACTTTTTTAATTTCATATTTTTTTTCGCTTTGTACCTTCACTAAAAAAATGCCTTTTGAATAATCTGATAAATCAATTTTGTGTGTTATGTTTGATTTGTCCTCAAGTTGCTTAGTGTAAATAATTTGTCCTGTAATATTCATAATTTGTAACATCAATTTTTCTTTATCATTATTTTCTATTTCCAAGGTAAATGAACCATTGTTAGGATTAGGATAAATATTCAAAAAATCATTGTCTGATACATTATTATTTTGAATCCCCACAGGGTCAATACTTATGATATCAGTATATGTTTCTGAGTTTCCACATGAATTAGTAATAGTCACACTTATAGTATAATCACCCTGGGATGAGTAAGAATGCATAACCGGTGTTAGAGATGATGTAGATGTAATAACAGCCGAACCATCACCAAAATCCCATTGATAAGACGACCCTCCAAGTGCAAAAAATTCAATGTTTTCATTAACAGCAGGATTATCGGAATCCCACCAAAACCAGCCATCAACAGGGATGTTATCATCAATATCAACATTAAAATAATCCGTAAAACTATTTCCGCATCCATTTGTCAAAGTAAACATCACTGTGTAATTTCCTGTGCTGGAATATGCATGTTTAGCAATATCATAAATAGAACCATTTATCTCGTATTCTGTAGTTAATGTGGTTGTATTTCCATCACCAAAATCCCATAAATAAGAACTTCCTGATGGATAAACAATGAACAATACATTATCGCCCGGACATGCTTCATAAGGTATAACGTCATACATGTAATAAGCAGGATTTGGGTTTACATTGTTATCAACATTAATGGTATGGTATAATACAGTATCGTTACCACATCCATTGGTTAAAGTCAAAGACACATCATATGTACCGGCCGATGTATAACTATGAGACGTTTCTTCCTGACCGGAAGTATTTCCATCACCAAAATCCCATAAATATGAGCTTACATAACCAGATACATCTACATCAAAATTTACATTGTCATCCGGGCATACAGGAGCAGGATTGACATCCATGTCAATATAATCTGCTGTAAAAGGCAGATTGTTCATTACGTGAACAGTATCATATAATACCGTATCGTTACCACATCCATTGGTTAAAGTCAAAGACACATCATATGTACCGGCCGATGTATAACTATGAGACGTTTCTTCCTGACTGGAAGTACTTCCATCCCCGAAATCCCATAAACAGGAACTTACAGGATTGCCGGATACATCTACATCAAAATTTACATTGTCATCCGGGCATACAGAATAAGGATGGACATACATGTCAATATAATCTGCTGTAAAAGGGAGATCGTTCAAAACCTGAATGGTATGATATAGTACCGTATCGTTACCACATCCATTGGTTAAAGTCAAAGACACATCATATGTACCGGCCGATGTATAACTATGAGACGTTTCTTCCTGACTGGAAGTACTTCCATCCCCGAAATCCCATAAACAGGAACTTACAGGATTGCCGGATACATCTACATCAAAATTTACATTGTCATCCGGGCATACAGAATAAGGATGGACATACATGTCAATATAATCTGCTGTAAAAGGCAGATTGTTCATTACGTGAACAGTATCATATAATACAGTATCGTTACCACATCCATTGGTTAAAGTCAAAGACACTTCGTATGTTCCGGCCGATGTATAATTATGAGACGTGTATTGTTGACTGGAAGTATTTCCATCACCAAAATCCCATAAATAAGAACTTACAGCACCGCCGGATACATATACATCAAAATCTACATTGTCGTCCGGGCATACAGTATCAGAACTGACATTCATGTTAACAAAATTTATCTCAGGGCAAGGTATATTTTTTATTAATAAATTCATGCAGGTAGTATTTGCCTGACCACAATGATACTCATCGATTAAAACATCATAATCTCCATTTGTCGGAGGTATAAATATTATTTCAGATTGTAACCCACAAGCATCATCATTATATCCAACCGGGGAACCACCGCCTGCAGGATATATTGTTATCTGGGAATCAAAATTGGTATTTCCACAAGTAGATATTTGATATACTTCACCTGATACCATACCTGTTACCCTAATAAATTTACCCGCATAAATACAATCAGTAGAAACCGAATCTCCTAATGAACCGGGCGCTACCCATGTTGTATCCAAAGTATTGTCATAACTGCACTGGGCATAAACATAATTATTTACCCCAAAAAATAAAGTGATTAAAATAAAACAATACACGTAAAATCTGTTGAATTTAGTTTTCATGATTTTTAGTTTTTTAGTTAATTAATTTGTTTAAATGTCAAGTTCCACAAGTATTATTCCGTCAAAAGCAAGTATAAAAACTTGATTTAGCCTATAGGCAATATTACTGGTGTAATAAAGTATTATATTACAAATATGTAAATTTATTTTTAAACTACAAAGATTATAGATTAAAAATCAGATAGATGAAAAATATTAAGTGCTTGGTGAAACTTCATAATTTATTCCTTAACAAAGCAGGAAATGGTTTTGGACACATTCAAAAGTAAAGGTTAAGAGTTTTTATTGCTGACCCTTAGCACTTCAATATTAAACACCAGGGTAGAGTAGGGAGGTATCTGCCCTTCCTGGTAGGGGCCATAAGCTTGTTTAAACGGAATGATTAGTGTAAGTTTGCTGTTTCCTTTAACACCGCTCAATCCGACAGGCTTATTTCGATGCTTCGCCGCAGCACACTTCGACAAGCTAATTTCGATTGGGCTTGTTTCGATACCGCTTAACACATCGCAGTGCAGCGTAACACGATGCAACATATCGCAGCAGATCGCCTTGGACTGATCAGTGGTTTTAAAATTCTGATTGATTGTCATTGGGCCTGAACAATTCTCCCTCCTTCATTATCACCCCCTGGCTTTGTTTGCCGTCAATAAGCACCTGCACCGGGTTTTTAAACTCAATATGCCTGATATATTCATCCTCATAAACAGCAGGTTGTTTATCAAGGTAATCAATATCATAATAACCTTCATCAATGTTGGGATTTACCGTAAAATATCCCACCTGGAATGATGTCAGGTTCTGAAAAAAGTGCGTCCCCTGCGAGGGGTCAACGTGATAGTTTTTAATACCTGCCTCAACCATAACCCGGGCAGCCGAAATCTGTGCCCAACGAACCGGAATCCCAAGCCAGGGGTCAGTGCTGCCCCATCTGCCGGGGGCGATTAAAATGTAATTTTCATTTTTATCAGCAATTTTATCATTAAGCTTACCGATAATTTCTGCAAGTTTTGGGTTATTGGCCGGATTAAAAGTTTCCGGTTTTACATACACGATGTTTTTTAAATCATCATAAATACCATTACCCAGGGCGGAATCACTCATCATGATCGTCTTTTCTTTTTCTACTTCTTTCAGATTGATATTGATGGTTTCCTGATTATCGACAATGGGGCGGATCTGCAAAAGATTAAAAACATTTTCAATGGGTTCATCAGGTAAATTCAGACATACAGCAAATTCAATTTCCACAGGGTTATTCATCTCCCGCTGTCCAATTTGTATGACATCCGAAATGATTTCAGCAAGTGGTATATAATTGTGCTTCAGAATATTTGCAAAAGAAATAATGGGTTTGCCTGAAGATGATAACCCATCCCGTAAGACATTGTCATTATAATCAAAAGTGGATACAATATGTTTCATAACTTTGTTATCCAATGCAGACTGGATACTATCTTCAATAAGGTTTACCCCATCATCAGTATCCACGGTAAAACTACTTTTATCCATATCCAGGGCAAGAAACTTTTTCTGTGTTTCTCTCAAAGCCATGGCAGTGTTACTCAATTGCAGTATTTTTTTTGGATTTTTTGGTGAAAACCGCAGGCACAACCCACCGTCAACCACATATTGCCCCAGTCCAAACGCGAGGTTTACAATCCCATCTTCACTCTTTTCTTTACCTATGGGATAAAAATTAATTGATCTGGCTACCCCGGAAATAGTTGGATAAAATTTATTGCCATGGCGTTTGCCGCATAATTCTTGTAAAACAATGGCCATCTTTTCTTCATCGATCACATTTTTTGTGACATTCATATAAGCTTTGCTATCCTGGTAATATACAGATGCATAAACCGACTTAACAGCCACAACAAGCATGTCAAGACTGGTGTCTATATCTTCATCAGAAGGGATCATATATGTACTGTAAATCCCGGCGAAAGGTTGATAATGGGAATCTTCGAGTAAGCTGGATGACCTGACAGCAACCGGATTCTGTACCACCTCAAGAAATTTTCTTAAATCTTCAACGAGATTGTCCGGTAAATCTGAATTTACAAACTTATTCAATATCTTTTCATCATCGGTTTCTTCCAGTGCAAATTTCAGTAAATCATTTTTTTCCATAAACTCATCAAAGAGCGTGGCTGTAATTACTAATGTACGCGGAATAGTGACCAGAATATTTTCATACCGGTCTGTCAATTCATTGCGACTGACGAGATTATCAATAAAAGCAAGCCCCCTGGCTTTTCCGCCCAGTGAGCCATCCCCTATCCGTGTAAACATAAGGTATTCGTCATAATTTTCCCTGTAAAACTTGGCAATAATACCACGGCCTTTGTTGTAGCGATACCAGGCTATTGCGTCGTATATATATTTTTTAATATCCTCCGGTTTTGAAAAATCTTCGACAGTTACCGATTGTAAAATATCAGCTATGGGGAAAAGTGCCCTGGCTTTAAGCCAACGTGAAAACTGATTCAAATCGGCATAATCCATGATGGTTTTATCAGAAATATCGAAAATTCGTTCCTGAAGGTCTTTCAGGCTTGAAACCCTGGCCACTTCTTCGCCTGTATCCGGATTATGAAATATAAAATCTCCGAAAGCAAAATATTCTGTCACAAAATCTTTCAGTTCATGTAAAAGCGTTTTGGAATATTTATGCATAAAATTAGCACCCAGGTTTTCAGCTTTTTCAAGGTTGTCATAATTACTGGATTGCAGAAGTATTGGTGTAAGTTTATTCTCTTCTTTTATTTTTTTTGCCAAGCGAAAGCCGGCTTCAGCATCAAGTTTGCCATTTCTGGGATAGCGAATATCAGAAATGATGCCCAATAAATTATTTTTATATTTATCATATAAATATTCAGCCTCTTCATAATTTGTGGCCAGCAAAATTTTCGGCCTGCCGCGCATTCGTAGCATTTTCTGGTGTTCATTCAGGCCTTCACGGGTAAATTGCTTGGCTTGTTGAATCAATACCTTATAAAGTGTGGGCAGGTATGAAGAATAATACCTCACTGAATCTTCCACAAGTATAACTGTCTGTACACCAATTTTGTGCACATCATATTCTGCATTGCGTTTGTCTTCCAGCAACTTAATAATGGCAAGTAATATGGCCACATCACCAAGCCACGAAAACACATAATCTATTATTTTACTGTCAACTTTTTCAAGTTTGTCTGATACTTCCCGTGAAAAAGGCGTAAGAACAACAATGGGGATCGTGGGGTATGATTCCTTTATAAAATATGACAGATCAAAGGGATCCATATCTTCCACACTTAACATGTTTATAACCAGGTTAATTTTTTCCTGTTTGAGTACTACAATGGCTTCTTCGGCTGAAGAGACCTGCACAATTTCAGGCGGATACCGCAGGTTGAGAGATACATATTCGTTGAACAACTGTTCATCAATTCTCCCGTCTTCTTCCAGGATAAATGCATCATAGCGGCTGCAAATGAGCAAAACTTTATATATACGCTTACTCATCAGCTTATTAAATGCTGTCTCTGTAAAATGGAATTTTCTGAAATGATGATATAAAAAATTATTCATGATTTTAATACAGACTTGATTTATTACAAAAATACAACTGTGTTTGACACAGGCAAATTATTAAGGCATATATAGCATGTTGTTTAATATAAAGTCCGAAGACGGAAGACCGAAGACCGAAGACCGAAGTGAAGGGACAGAAGAAAAGAAGACGTTTTTAAAGAATAAATAAATTAACATGCCAGTCCGACTCCTGTTTTGTGCAATGCAACACCCATCATCAGGAAAACCGATTTTGTCATAAATTTTACCCAAAATCAATTCCTCTTCTCTTCTAATAAAACGATTATAAAATATTGAATGTAAAATG
>JBNJGX010000031.1:0-15406 GCA_051748025.1 Bacteroidota bacterium | reverse complement strand
TATGCTAAAAATTCAGCCTGAACATATTCTGGCATGGTATAACCGGGCGGGATTGAAAGCAGAAACACAGGATTATTCCGGCGCTCTTGAAGATTATGATCAGTGCATAAAACTTTTTCCTGATTTTGCAGATGCCTACCGCAACAGGGCTTTTGTAAAAGAAAAACTCAACCGGCACAAAGATGCTGCATCTGACCGGAAAATGGCTAAGTCTGTCAGTACCATCAATGCCCTGAAAAGTGAAAGCCTGAAATACCGGCAGGGTATGGAATTGAAACGGCTAACCAGCTTAAGTGCTGATTTTGATAAAGAAAACACAGGGACAGGGCCGGATGTCAGGGCAGAAGATTTGTTCCTTATATTACCGGAAGATGCAGGCCATGCAACATATCAGTATTATGACATATATGAAAACCCGGCTTATGCTGACACGCTGTTTTCACATAAAACCATTAATTTAAGTAATGATTTCAATGCATTAAAAGATACCACCATTGCAAAACTTGTGGATTCACTTGACACCGCGATAGAACAGAGTCCCGAAAAACTGATTAATTATTTGTACAGGGCCGGACTTTTGAGTTTGCAGGAAAATTTCAATAAAGCCATGAATGATTATGATAAAGCATTTGAACTGGCACCGGAAAACCCTTTGGTATATTTTTCCCGGGCAAATACTTATGTGCTGCTGGGCTTATTCATGGAGGATATTGACCCGGAACAAAATGTGTATGCTCTGAAAGCAGATCCGAAAATTAAAGAAAAAACAAAAATTAACCCCAATTATAAAGATGCCCTTGCTGATTATAACAAGGCGGCTGAACTGGATGAAAACTTTGCATTTGCCCTGTTTAACCGGGCGTTTACCCATTCTCTTACTTCCAATCACTGGGAAAGCATTGACGATTTTGGAAGGGCCATTGACATTAATCCTGATTTTGCTGAAGCCAGTTTTAACCGTGGTTTGACATATTTCTTTCTTAAAGAAAAAGACAAGGCCTGTTCTGATTTAAGTTCAGCAGCCGAAGCAGGTATGCAAAAAGCTTTTGATGTGATTGAAAGGTATTGTAAATAACAAGATTCTGTTACTATCAATCCAATGAAATAATTGCAGCCAAAATCAAAAAGTTATATACATGCATGCTTCTGAATTAATGACAATTAGTTTTTCTCAAGCTTAGAAATAATCTTAACAGTTTAGAATCCTTCCAATTTATGTCAATTTCAATGCTTTGACGTATAAATATTTGTTTAATTCATTCAATCTCTGTGCTAAAGCCACAAAACCAATTCCATAAACTCACTCAGCAGGCATTTCTCCTTCCGGTCTGTTCTGTTGTTGACTGGCTTGCGATTTCAAAGCATTGTATTTTTTAAAATATTTATTGGCTTCCTTGATGTTACCGAGTTCTTTATATATATTACCAAGAAAATACAAGGCCTGTATATGTTGCGGGTTTTGTTCGATGACCTTTTTAAAATAAGGCAGGGATTTCTGCAGTTCCCCTTTATTTTGATAAGTGATGCCAATATTAAGCAAGGCTTGTTCATCATCCGGGTTAATTTCATACACCTTTTTAAAACATTCCAGGGCTTTGTCAAAATTGCCGTTTTGTCCATACACGACACCAAGGTCTTTCCACACATCCACATAATCCGGTTTTATTTCCAGCGCTTTGTCGTAATATTCAAGAGCAGTATTATAGTCCTGTTTATACCTGCCATACATAAGTCCCAACACACGATACACTTCGGGGACACGGGGCTTTACGCCGGCAAATTTTTTACATGCCCTGATAATTTCATCAGGCGTATTCACTGATTTTTCTTCTGACATCAATCTCACAACCTGAGGCAATATCACTTTCGTGTTGCTAACAGCGAGATTATGTTCCGGACGGCGTTTGAGAATTTCAGTGTACCAGTGTACAGCTTTGGCCACATTTCTGTTTTTCTGATAATGGGCATTGCCAAGAAGCAACATGGGGTCCACATAATCCGGATGTATTTCCAGAGCCCGGTTGAGATAGATAATTGCCTGGTCAACATATTCATTTTTCTTTTGCTGATTGTTCAATTCTTTGGCTTTTTCCAGCAATTTGCCGCCAGCCGAGGTATTGCTTTTGGCAGATCTGTCAGAAGTTTGCACATCGGTGGTAAACAATGTGAAATCATCTTTCCACGCCCGGTTTCTGGCTATGGTTTTGACTGAATATAATCCCAACACAAGTATCAGCAACACTCCTATGGTCTGACGCCGGGATGCTTTGTTGCTCACCACCTTAACTGCTATTATTGCCAAGAGAAGTACAAAAGCCAGTGAAGAAAAATAAATAAACCGTTCATTCATGAAGGAACCAACGGGAAAGAACAGGTTGGATACCACAGATAAGGGAGCAAGATACATTATGGTGATTAAACCTGCCAGTTTAATTTTATTGCCGGCTTTTCCTTTAAACCATGCTATTATTGACCATATCATAATACCTGCCAGCACCAGATAAACCAGCACAGATAAAACCGGAATGGCATCAGTCAGTTCGTGGTATTCAATGTGGAAAGGATAATAATCATAAGTAAGCGGATGCGGAAAAACCAACAGCCTCAAATATACCATTAAGGTAAACATAACAGTTCCCAACCGTTCAGAGCCTTCAACATGAAGAAATGGATTGTTCATCAATTCACTGGCTATATTTTCTGTTCCGGTTCCGCCCCAGCCCAACACAGATTGCCGGATAAGCAGAAAAATAACGGTGGCTGAAAAAATACTCAGAAAGGGTTTTACATGTTGTTTCAGGTTTTTCTCTTTAAAAAACATAGCAGCAACAGGGATCACGGCCAGCCATGTGATGGCATTTTCTTTGGCAAGCAACCCCCCAAACATGGCAAAAAATCCCAGCACAAGCCATTTGAATTGTTTTTTATCAAGGTACCTCAGGTAAGCCACACCTGCCGTAACCGCACCGAGAAAAGACAAAATTTCATCCCTGCCTTTGATGTTGGCTACTGCTTCTGTATGTACCGGATGCGCCATAAACAATACAACAGCAATAAAAGGAATATTGAGCCACCATGACCTGCCCTGAACGGGGAATAAAGCTTTGAGAAAAAGGAATAACACAAAAGCAGTGAGTATATAATATACAAGATTGAAAAAATGATAGGCTGTGGGACTGTCTCCGAATATCTCATATTCAACAGCAAACAAAGCAAAACTCAAAGGGCGGTACCTTCCTCCTGCCACAAGCTTTTTCTCTTCCTGTATCTGTTCAGGGGTCATGTTTTTATAAGAGCTGAGCCAAAATCCAACGAAACTATCGTATGAAAAAATATCATCAATTCCCTGTACACCCTGTTTAGTAAAAACATTTTGAGAAATAGCAATGGCATCATCTAAGGCATAATCATGTTTTAAGGTGTTTCCATACAAAATAAACCCCAACACCACAAAAATCAGAAAAAACGTCTTATTCCCGAACTTAAGGGATGACTTCTGCTTCTTTCCTGCCTGTTTTTTGTTGGTTCTGTTTTTTGTTTTTGTCATCGTATATTGGCTTTGCCCAAAAATAAAAAAAAAGCCGGATATTGTGCAAAACATCCGGCGTAAAAGGTTTATTTTTTTATTTTGATAAATTGTTGGTTTTATTTTTGTTTCTTTTCAAGTTTATCCATTTCTTTTTTCAAAGCTGCAATTTTATCTGTTATCTCCCTTATATCTGCTTCGGATTTTTTTGTTTGTTCTTCTATTGCTTCATTTGCACGTTTCTGAACTTTTTGAATTTTCTCTTCATTTTGCTTAGTAGCAGATACATGTGCTGCATCAACCTCATTTTTTAAATCTTCAATTCTTTTCGTCATCGTTTCATTGAGGTCTTTGTATTTCACATCAATATGGGTTTTATTCGAGTTTATCTTGACCATCAATGCATCTTCCATTTTTTTAATCTCATTTTTGAGGTCTTTTTGCAGGTTATTTTTGGTCTCTTCAAATTCATGCCTGAATTTTTCTTCATTCTCATCCATTTGTTGCATTTTTTCATCAATCTCCGCTTTTTGTTTTTTAAAGCGCTTGCCACTGATTATCCAAAGCACAATAAGCAAAATCAATAAAATAACAGATAACCCCGCAATACCGTAAATATATAACATGGTCTTCTCATCTGTATCCCGCGGCGCTTGTTTATCAAGCTTATCATCAATTGTTGCCATCATCTTTTCTTCAAAGGCATTAAAGTCTTCTTGAGTTAAAAACTGAGATTTCACATCCGGGTCCAAACCTCCGGCTGCCGTTGTATCCTCCATCTGCATCATTTTTTTCTGCATGGCAGAATCAAGCTTTGTAAGCGATTTATCTATTTCGTCATTAAAACTGTTCATCCTTCCCAGAACCTGGTTCAGTTTTCGCTCATAAACCTGGATTTTGGATTTTAGTTGTTCAAATTCACTGCGTGTGGGTGGTTCATTAAAATCGGATTTTGAATCTTCCTGAGCATTAACATTACCGATGATAAAGACAAGTACTAATAAATAAAGTATTTTTTTCATAGTGGATAAATTTTAGTGGTTTATGTTTGTATCAAAGTTAATAAAAAATTTTATTTTAGCATAATTATTCTTAATTTTCATAAAATAAACTGTTATCTTATAAAATACGACCTTATGAAACGTTTAATCAGCATCAGCATCTTTATTGTCATTTTTAACCTTCCCTCCTTTTCATATACGGGAGAAGTGGTAAAAAAGTTTCCAACACCGGGTAATTTTCCGACAGGATTGTGTCATGATGGCACATCCCTTTGGCTGGCAGACCGGAAACTGAATCAGATTATCAGTATCAATCCTGAAAACGGCAAACAAACCGGAAGTATCCCCTCCCCGGCATATTGGCCTATGGGCATCACCAGTGCCGGCGATTATTTATGGTGCATTGATATAAAAGGCGGCATACCGTTATCGGAAAATTATAAAGGCATCGCATATAAACTTGATCCGGAAAACGGCAATATTCAGCACCGGATAAATCTTCCCTGCAAAAAGCCCCAGGGAATCACCTGGGACGGGGAATATTTATGGGTAGCTGATGATGCAAAAAACCGCATTATCCAAATAAGCCCCAATGACGGCACTACCATCAAATCTTTTGCTGCCCCGTCTTCCAGTCCCATGGGGCTAACCTATGACGGCTCTTATCTCTGGCTCAGCGACAGGGGGACAGATGAAATTTACATGATAAATCCCGGGACAGGTCATGTACTGCTCATTACGGATGCTCCCGGAGAATATGCCCGGGGCATGGCCTGGGACGGAGAACACCTTTGGAATGCTGACTGGGAGGATAAGGCGATATATCAACTGATTAGGAAAGATGAAGATAAAATGAGAAGGAGCGATCCGCGCACATCTCTGGTAAGGTTTACACACCGCACCACCAATTTCGGACCGGGTAAAATCCTGGATTTGGATGTGCATTTTGCCCTGGGTAACGACAGGGATAACCAGGATATACTTGCCGAAACGGAATTTTCCGAAACACCGGCAGATTTTCCCACCGACCATTGGGGCCAAAAAACGGCACATTATCACTTTGACAATATCAGTGCCGGAAATTCAAGGGAAATAATCATGAAAAACAAGGTAAAAATATGGGATGTGAGGTATTTTATTTTTCCTGATAAAGTAGGTAGCTTACAGGATATTCCTTCTGACATCACTGATTTGTTTCTTGCCGATCATGAAAAATACCAGATTGATCATCCGGTGATACAAAAAGGGGTAAAAGAAGCTGTTGGTGATGAAAATAATCCTTACTGGATTGCCCGCAACATTTATCACTATGTTATGGAAAACATGTACTATGAAATGTCTGGCGGCTGGAATACGGCACCCGCAGTGCTCGAACGCGGCAATGGCTCGTGCTCTGAATACAGTTTTGTTTTCATCAGCATGTGCAGAGCTGCCGGACTCCCCGCCCGTTATGTAGGGTCTGTAGTTGTACGCGGCGACGATACAAGCATGGATGATGTGTTTCACCGGTGGGCTGAAATTTACCTGCCAAATTACGGATGGATACCTGTGGATCCCAGTGGCGGCGACCAGGATTCACCCCGTGCACAAGCAGATTATTTCGGACACCTTGCCAACCGGTTTTTTATCACTACCCAAAGCGGTGGCGGGTCAGAAACCATGGAATGGACTTATAATTCTAATGAATTTTATATGACTGAACCAAGAAGCCACGTGGTGGTGGAATATTTTGCCGACTGGGAACCTTTGGATTGAGTGAGGAATGGTGAAATGGAAGCAAGCCTTGAAGAAAAATAAACGGAATTTTATACACTCAACCTGGCTTAAGACAAAGGTTCAGCGCCAGGCTTTCCATGACATTTCTTGTATTTTTTGCCGCTACCACACGGACATGGATCGTTTCTGCCAATTTTCCCATATGTTTGCTAATATAAGATTTTTTAAATGGGTACATTGTCATAAATAAAAAGCTTCCGGATAAATACATACAGCCGGTAATAAACAGCTCATATGATTATTTGTTAATTGATTATGTCCGGAACATCTGCTATAAAAATGAAATTAATTATTACTATTATTCGT
The DNA here is from genome assembly GCA_051748025.1 of Bacteroidota bacterium. Taxonomy (GTDB): domain Bacteria; phylum Bacteroidota; class Bacteroidia; order Bacteroidales; family ML635J-15; genus JAQIBY01. Next base: position 8,797 of record JBNJGX010000031.1, on the reverse strand, counting down.
CAAAACAATCGATAATCAAATTATACAGCATATGCATACCTGAATATGCTGCCCTTTGAATGTTTACATCCCGTGTACTCCCAAACCTGTATTTTCTGCTTATTACTTTGTCTTTTACTGCCACAGCAATCCATGTTGTCCCAACCGGTTTTTCTTTTGTCCCCCCATCAGGACCTGCTATACCGGAAACCGCAATGGCAGTATCACTACCAAAACGTTCTTGTGCGGATTTAACCATATACCTGACTGTATCTTCACTCACAGCTCCTGCTTTTTCCAGTACACCAACCGGAACGTCCAACATCTTTGTTTTTATGCTGTTTTGATAAGCAACCACACTCCCACTATAATTCTCAGAAGCTCCCGGGATTGTTGTGATTAGCGAAGCTATCAAGCCTCCGGTACAACTTTCTGCTGTTGAAATACTTAATTTGTACCTTCTGAGCTGGTTAAGCAATGCTTCTTCAAGGCTTTTTCCTTCATCACTAAAAATGGCATCCGGTATAATTTTATGCAAAGCGATGATTGCATCATCCAATTGTGGTTTTGCGGATTCGGCATTTTCATACACAGATAATCGTAATCTTAATGCACGTGGTGATGGCAGGTACGCCAGTTTAATTTCAGGGGGCAGGTTATTTTCCCAGTCACTGAGCTTTTCTGTCAAAACGGCTTCAGGTATGCCATAGGTCATAATGGTTTTGTGGATAACCGGGGGCAGTTTAAATGTACTTTTAAGCTCAGGAAGCACATGCTCCTCCATCATTGCTTTCATTTCAAAGGGAATACCAGGCAAACTGTACCACAAATTGTTGCCCTGTTTGAACTTCATTCCGGGAGCTGTTCCAATCAGATTGGGAATAACCGTGCAATTTTCAGGCACAAAAGCCTGCCTGCGATTATTGTCGTTCATCTGCAATCCCCTTTTTTTGACAAAAGAAACCACATGACGGTATGCTTCGTCTGAAAAAACGGGTTGAGAATTAAAATACCCGGACAGGCTCTCTTTGGTGATATCGTCTTTTGTCGGTCCCAGGCCGCCGGTTATAATCACCAAAGATGCTAACTGCCTTGCCTCATTCAAAGCTTTAAAAATAGCTTCCTTTTGATCTCTGATCACAATGTTTTTCTCAACATTGATACCGGCATTGTTCAGGGCTTCACCCAGCCATGCTGCGTTGGTATTCAATACCTGCCCGATAAGTACTTCATCACCGATGCTTATGACAACAGCTTTCACAGCTTACTGCTTATCAGAAATGATCAAGCGTTCCTTAAATGGCAAAAAGGTCATAAAATCAGCATGGTGAACCAAATAGGCTTCGGTGGTGCGCTTAACCATATTGCCTTCGCCGGCGTGGGTGGCAATGATATGACAAATCCCGGCAGGCAAGCCACATTCTTCTGCCAGTGAAACACCTGAAAACGGATGACGCAGGTATTTTCCGTAATTCCCCTGCACAGCCCTGCCTTCGTTATCCAGCTCATATTCCAGTAATTTACCAACATCTGCTAAAATAGCTCCGGCAATGAGCACATCCATATCTACGGTAAGTTCGCCGTGATAAAAACTGTTGACTTTTTCACCGGCATCTTTTGCAATGTGCACTACAGATTGTTTGTGGTCCATAAACGTAACTTTCAGGTCAGGCCCTGCCAGCAACGTAAAAGGAATACGTTTCAGGTCTTCTGCATCCAGCACACTGCGTTCAAGTGCCAGTGCCCAGGTTTTGGTAACTTTTTCACGCAAGGCTTCATCCTGTATCCATTCCAGTTCAGGCCACAGGGATTTTGCTTCTTTGATAAAATCTTTCATAATCCATTGTTTTTTGTTATTATTAACCAAAATTTTAGATGTAACAAAAATATGAAATTGTCTGAAATAGAAAAACCTGTATTCATTGTTTCAAAAACAGGTGTTGATAAAAATATCCGCAGGATGCAGGCAAAAGCAGCCAAACACAACCTGATATTCCGGCCGCATTTTAAAACCCACCAATCGCCGGACATTGGCAATCTGTTCAAAACACATGGCATTACCAAAATTGCTGTATCAAACTTAGACATGGCATATACATTTCAGAGAGACGGATTCAGGGATATTTGCCTGGCCATTCTTTTTAATCCCCGGCAGGCATATCATCTGCAAGCCCTCTCCCGCTCCACCGGTTTTTGTATTGTTCTCGAATCAGGGGCATTTATAAAAAAACTGAACTTGCATTGTCATGGAATGGTGGACGTGATGGTGAAAATTGATACCGGTGCCAGACGTACCGGGCTGGCTGTTCACGATTACGAAAAGATCAACGAACTGATATTAAAAATCCGTGCATCAAACAAACTCAGGTTCAAAGGTTTTCTTGTGCATGACGGGCATACATACCAGGCAGAAAGTATCAAAGAGATAAGCTCTATACACAAAAATTCCCTGCAACAACTCCGGAATTTAAAAACTGAATTTTCAGCATATGCACCCCTGATCAGTATAGGCGATACGCCTTCGGCAAGCATTTGCACAGATTTTTCGGGTGCAGATGAATTGCGCCCCGGCAACTTTGTGTATTACGATTATATGCAATATAAACTCGGATCATGCAGGTTTAATGACATTGCTTGTTTCCTGGCAGCCCCGGTACTATCTGTACATCCCGGACAAAAGAAAATAGTAATTCATTGTGGTGCCGTACATTTATCAAAAGAAAAAAGCATGAGTGATAGTGGGCAGGAGCACTACGGCGAAGTGGTGATTCCGGATAAAAATATGCACATAAAACGCTTACAACCCCGGGCATATCTTACACGTTTATCACAGGAACATGGCATCATTACAACTGAAAATTCTGTTATAAACAGACTTAAACCGGGTGATATAATTGGAGTGATTCCCGTACATGCCTGCCTTACTGCAAATCTGATGTTTAATGACACGATTTTTTTTCAATCACCTTCCCCGGAATAAAGCAGTAAGGTCAAAGAATGATGAATTTATCAATATTCCCCAAATTACTGATCTCATATTTTTACGTCTGAGTATCCCTGTAAAAACAAACCGGGATACCACAATTACTTTTCGAATCTGGCAAAACCATACAGGTTGCGAATTTACTGAATTAATTACCTTTGTATCATGGTAAAAACAGCAGGCAAGGAATCATTTCTCCCGACGAGCCGGCAGGAAATGAACATACTGGGCTGGAAACAAGCCGATATCATTTTGTTCAGCGGAGATGCTTATATTGATCACCCTTCTTTTGGTATCTCAGTGATAACACGCATGCTTGAATCAGCCGGTTATAAGGTGGCAGTTGTGCCGCAACCAAACTGGCAGGATGACCTTCGTGATTTTAAAAAACTGGGGCCTCCCCGCCTCTTTTTTGGCGTATCTGCCGGCAACATGGATTCCATGGTTAACCATTACACCGCATTCAAACGCCTGCGGCACGATGATGCTTATACGCCCGGAAACCGTCATGGGGCACGTCCGGATTACCCAAGCCTGGTTTATACACAGATATTGAAAACACTTTATCCGGATATCCCGGTTGTTATTGGCGGTATAGAAGCTTCAATGAGACGCTATACACATTACGATTACTGGCAGGATAAACTGTTGCCAGGAATATTATACAGCAGTGGCGCAGATTGGCTGATGTACGGCATGGCTGAATACCCGGTTGTCCATCTGGCAAATGCCATAGATCAGAATAAAACCGGGGATATATTTGCGATTTCCAACCTTCAGTATATCAGCAAAACCTGTCCTGATATTCCCGGTGCCATAACCCTGGCTTCACATGAAAAATGCCTGCATGACAAACAAATGTTTGGAAATAATTTTGTTAAGATAGAGAAAAATGCCAATGCACTTGATGGGAAAACAATGGTCCAGGCTGTTGACGGGAATTTTCTTATTACCAACCCTCCGGTAAACAGGCTAAGTGCCAAAAAAATTGATAAAATTTACAACCTGCCATATACACGCTTGCCTCACCCCCGCTATCATGGCAAACCAGAAATTCCTGCATACACCATGATCCGGCATTCTATTAACAGTCACAGGGGGTGTACCGGGGCTTGTGCTTTTTGCACCATTGCTGCTCACCAGGGACGTTTTATCAGTAGCCGCTCAGAAAAATCCATCATGAAAGAAGTACAAAAAATAAAGGCCATGCCTGATTTTAAAGGGCATATTACCGATTTGGGTGGCCCGTCTGCTAACATGTACGGCATGGAACCCATTGACCTTAACAAATGCAGGCAATGTAAACGGCCATCGTGTATCTATCCTTCAATTTGTGATAATCTTAACACCGACCACACAAATTTGGTGAAATTGTATGAAAAAGTACGTCAGCAACCGGGGATAAAAAAGCTCAGCATTGGCAGTGGCATACGGTATGATTTAATCTTTAGTGCACCTGAGAAACACAAGATATCGGCACAAACTTATCTTGAACATTTCATAAAATATCATGTGAGCGGGAGACTTAAAGTTGCACCTGAACACACCGAAGATAAAGTGCTTAAAACCATGAGAAAGCCATCGTTTTCCCAATACCAGGAAATGGATGCATTTTTCAGTCAAATCAACGCTAAATACAAACTTAATCAGCAGTTACTTCCCTATTTTATCAGTTCTCATCCGGGATGCAGCCTTCAGGATATGCAAAATCTGAAACAGAAAGCCAGCCAAATGCATATTATCACGGAACAGTCACAGGACTTCACGCCCACGCCTATGACATTGGCAACAGTCATGTTTTATACCGGCATCAATCCTTACACGAAAAAATCAATTGAAGTTGCCCGCACCGTAAAAGAAAAACATCAACAACGGGCATTATTATTCCACTGACAATCAGAGAGAAAAAATAATATCATACCTGTAATTTCCGGAAATCGGAACACGGAAAGTTTTATAGCAAAATTTGGTGGTTTGGCTAAAAAGGGATACTTTTGATAAAATCAAACAACCGGAATTATGGTACTACTTAAACGCAATTTTTTTGAATCGGAATTTTGGGTAAAACTATATGATAAAGGTTTAGATTGGATTACTACTGATGGGGTATCTGTGCTCATTATTATTCTGATCACGTTTATAGCTTTCAGGTTGGTAAAACTTATTCTAAAAAGGATGAAAAAGCTCATAATCCGGCGAATGAACAAGGATAATGAAACACCAAATCTTGAAGCTGAAAAACGTGCCAATACTTTGATTGCAATTTTCCGCAGTGTATTGCGCATAATTATCTGGCTGATATTCCTTATGCTTTTACTAAGCAAATTGGGTATAAACATTGCCCCCATATTGGCATCTGCGGGGATTCTCGGCTTAGCGGTTGGTTTTGGTGCTCAGTCACTGGTTAAAGATGTCATTTCCGGTTTTTTTATTTTGCTCGAAGACCAGCTCAGAAACGGAGATGTTGCTATAATTGACGGAACAGGCGGACTTGTAGAATCCATTGAATTGCGAACCATTACTTTGCGTGATTTTTCCGGTGTCGTACATGTTTTTCCCAATGGTCAGATATCCAGATTGTCAAATATGACCAAAGAATGGTCTGCTATGGTACTTGACATTGGCGTGGCATACAAAGAAGACGTTGACAAAGTGATGCAGGTAATGAAAGAGGTAGGCGAAGAATTTGCTACAGATGAGGAATTTGGAAAGTTGTTAATCGCCCCCCTTGAAATCTTCGGACTGGACAAATTTGATGACTCAGCCATCGTAATCAAAGCCCGTTTAAAAACAAAACCGGGTCAACAATGGTCTGCCGGTCGTGAATTCCGCAGGCGACTGAAAATTGCATTTGACAAAGAAAACATTGAAATTCCTTTCCCACATACTACCGTTTACTGGGGTGAAGAAATATCACCGTTGACTTTGAAAATGGAAAATAAATAGTGTATAAAAATCCCGATGGTAAAAAATACAAAAGCTAAATCAAGACATTAAAGCTATGTACAAGCATTAATAAGCCCTTCATCTTCCACAAATGGTACGATAAGGACAGTTTTCGCAACTTTTATTATCTGCAGTCATGCGAAATGGGTTATCAGGGTTGCTGATGTTGTCAATAAGCTGTGACAGTTGCTGCTCAAATTCCGCTGCCAAATCGCGAAAATCCGTAATTTGTTTGCCTTCTGATTTTACCCCCTGAAAAGCATCACCACCCCGGGCATATACAAGCAAAGGATACAATTGTATGGCATTTTGTTTATCCATGGTATCATCCTGACTATATACCAGCCAGGCATAAAACAATATCTGCAACAAATGATCATAATCCTTTTTGCGGTCTTGTTCAAAGATATCATCCAGGTTTTTTGCCTCAGTTTTGTTTGCTTTACCGGTTTTGTAATCAATGACGCGCAAAACATTATCAGACATTTCCAGGCGGTCTATGGTGCCGTGGAAATGCCAGGCTTTGGTTTGTTTATCGTTTTTTTGCAATAACACGGCCTCTTTGTATGCTTCACCGCCTTTATACACAAAAGGCAATCGTTTTTTATCCCCTTGTAAAATGCCGCGGACATAAATTTTGACAGCTTCCATGCCCATGGCATTAATGCCTGTCATTGGGTCGGCACTGGTTTTCATGTGTTTTTCGAAAGCATCCAGCACCACCTTATTCAGCTTTTGTTCATCTTTCAACATAGCATCAATTATGTCAGCCCGGATTTCATTATTGAGATACGGGGCATACAATTTGCTCATGGCTTCATGCAGAACATTCCCCAATTCCAGCTGACCGATTTGTTCAACCATCTCATCAGGCTCTTTGATATTGAGAATGTATTTGTAATAAAAAGCCATGGAACATTTCAGGTAAGTATTGAGCTGGGATGGTGAAAATTTACTGACAGCATTTGGCCCCTCATATTGCTGAATAATATTCATGGCATACGCATCTTTTGCCACTTCCCTGTCTTCTTTTTTGTTGGATATGGTTTGATTCAATACCGGGATTTCTTTCAGCGGCAGGTCGAGCTCATAAGCCATTTGCTGGATATAGCGGCTTTTTTCCCCTTTGTTGAATCCTTCTGTTACTGTGTTATACAATAAATAAACCTCATCAGGATGCATGATCATACGGTAAAAATAATACGCATGTATGGCATCCTGCAATTCTATGGTTGGCAGTTGAAAAGCTTTGCGCAAACCAAACGGGATAAAGCTTTTTTTAAAGCTCTGACCAGGAAAATGGCCTTCGTTCATGGAAAGGATAATGAGCTTATCAAAATCAATCAGCCTTGTTTCGAGCATACCCATCACCTGCAGGCCTTTCATCGGTTCACCTGAAAAAGACACACTGAGGTTGTTAAGCATGGATGTAACCAGCCACAGATACGTTTTTACGGATTCAAAATGGATACGGTCTCTGACAAGATACTCATTAAAACGATTGATATGCCTGTACATCTGATACACCACCTCCTTGTCAAATTCAACGTTTTCGAGCATACGCATGCTTTCGTAAATTTGTTTCAGGATACGGCTGAAATAAGGCCCCATTTCCATGACATCATCAGTGTGGGTAAATATATCCCTTAACAGGCTGCTGTCCTCCGGTTTGAGAATATCTTCATGTACCCTGAGCATATTCTCGTCCACAATTTGTTTTTTGATGTTTTTGCAATATTCTTGTGCAACAAGTTGTACCAGGGGATGATTCAACACTTTCAACACATCCTGGTGATAATACTTTCCTGATGCATAATTTTTCTGCAACCTGGCCAACAGACTGATAATACTGGTTTGCGGAGCATAAGAAATTGGATATCCCATGGTTACGTTCAGGTGGTCTATGCAGTCCGGCATTGAATAAAGCACCGGATGCAACAGTGATTCATCGGGCAATACCAGCCCGGTATTTTCGAAATCAGGATCTTCCGGCTTTATGTGCTCTTTTAACAAACGGGAAGCCAGTTTTACCTGTGCCGTGTTCGACGGAACAGAATATACATGCATTACTTTTTTCTGCCTTATTTCCGGTTGATATGTAAAATCAGCCGGCATCGGGAATTTATACAGCAATTCACGTACAAACCGGAAGGCCTCATGAAAAGAATCCTGTAACAAACTTTCATCATATTGCCAGAAAAACACGGCGTCATGGTGATTTTTGTAATAACGGAACACATGTTCTTCTGCCTTGCTCAACACATTGAATCCAACAAAATAATGACCCGGTTTATCATCCGGGAACAGCTCATTGTCAAGATTTTCTGCCACAGACCTTGTGATCAGCCCTTCGTAACCCAGGTTGTTGTCTTTCAGATGTTCAGTAAATTTTTCATACACTTCGGCCATGTGTTTCCACACTTCCAGAAACCGTTTTTTTGAATAATGGTTTGCATCTATGTCAAATTGGGCCCAGAATTGGCGCAGGTGATTAATCAGTTCCTCATTGATATCAGCATAAAGGACATCTATTTCTTTCAGGTCTTTAATGTTCGCAAATAATTGTACCGGATTAACAAGGTTTTTATCTATGTCATTAAAATCCGACAATATGATTTCCCCCCAGGGGTAAAAAGCATCAAAGCTTTCAAATAAACCGGGTTTTACCTGTTTTATGCATTTATACAATTCAAAAACCAGCGGCAGCGGTTCTTCGGGATTCAGTTTTGATTGCCTGTGAAAAAATTCCTGTATTGATATTATAGCCGGTCCCCAGGCTGATTGCTGTATTTGCTCACTCAGGTATTTTCTTAAATACAACCCCGCACGGATATTCGGCACCACCACAACATGGGATTGAAGGTCATCGGGATGATGCTGATGTAAGTA
>JBNJGX010000030.1:0-16152 GCA_051748025.1 Bacteroidota bacterium | reverse complement strand
AACGCTTCTAAAAATTACATTGAACATCATCGGTATAATACTGTTATTCAATCTGTTGGAATTAGCAATAAACATTAATAATGAATTAAATATTACACAATTGAACGCAACTTGGTATTACTTCTTTATCTTGCAATACCAAAGGGCAGAAAAAGATAAAAGGGGAAAATAAATCTTTCTAAAAACACTTTTCATGTTCTTTTGTCCTGTAACTCGGCATAAGTAGGAAAGCACAGCCGTTTTTGACTACTAACCAGGATATTCCGTTTGTTTTTGTAAAATGATGTAATGCCGGTTTAGCAAATACATTTCTGGTGTACCAAATATATTATACTGCTCAACAAGTTCATCTTTCCAGCCTTTTTTAGCCCATACATGATGCCAGTCAGGCATGTATGTTTTGCCAATTTGGATACTGCTGTCATCGGTATCAACAGCAACAGCAACCACAGTTATATCCGTTCGTGATGAGAGTGCTTCATGCATGGCCGGCAATTTTTCCTCACAATGGCTGCACTGGTCTGACCAGAAAACAACGATGATCGTATCGGCTTCAATGCTGTACAAATCCATTTTCCGGCCATCTTCTTCCCAGTTAATATTGGGCGCTTTTTTTCCCGGGGCCATACGTTTGTAACCTTCGATTCTTTTCATTACATCTACGTCTTTTATGTCAGAACAACCTGCCAGCCATGTTGTGTCAAGATGTACCATCACGTCAAACCTGCCCTTTGCATTCATTTGATCCCAAATGTATTGCCCAACAACAGAAGAAGCTTTTTCAGGGATTATTTGCTCAGAGCCATAAACCAGGTCAACCGCATTTTTCAAATCCTGTGAACCATACTTCAGCCAGGCATCCATCCATGCCTTATAATACGGGCTTTTCCAGATAACCGTATCAAACGCTTCGAAAGGAAATGCATCCCTGAATTCATTATATTGTATTGAAGTATCAGGCTTTGATGCAAGGAGCTTTGATGCATCATGTTTTACGGAGATAAGGGCTTTCTGAATGGGACAGGACGTATTAATAATTTTTGCAATCCGCTCTTGTGTATTTTGAACACGTGCTTGTACTTCTTGAATAAAATCACTCGATGCAAACGGGTAATTTTCACCCAAATCATTATAAACTTTTTCCACAAACATCAAACTATCCACAGCGTTGGATGCCTGATAATATTTACGGTTTATGTTGTCATTAAATTCAGCTTTGACATTGTGTTGCGGATCGGCTGTCAGGCTAATGTCAAGGCTATCTCCGGTCGGGATAAAATTCAGGCTATATACAGGGTTGTTGTCAATAGATACTTCTATACTTGCCAATTGCCTGTTGCCTGATAAACCATCATCATTGGATTCGGTAAAATCATACTGTTTAATCTTTACATCCGGCTGCTGATCCCAGTATCCCCGATAGGATATATTCACAAAACCGGCTGTTGTTTTAAACTTTGTTGTGGTATCTTCGGGCAATGCCTCCATTTTTGATTTCTTCTCCTGTAATTCCCTGTAATTTTCATGCAACTGCTGCTTTTTAGCTTCCATTTGTGATTTGAGCGGTTTCTCCAACCATTCCAGAAAATCAATGGGGTTGTTGGTGGCATATTTCAGTTTATCATTATCTGCCTGAAAATAACAGCAGGGAAAATTGTCTGCATTGTTGCTGTCTGCTTTATTCAGATTAATAATGTAATAATCTGAAATAGCAAGGTTTCTTTTCAATGCCTGGATATAGGAATCACTTACCAGGTCAGGATTGCGAAGAATAAATACAGGAACATCAGGGTATGCTTCGGCGGCAGTGCGTAACTGTGTTATCAAATATATCAAATTAAACGGGCTTTCTTCAGTTGCCACAATTGCCATTTTTTCAGCATCAAAAGTGCTAAGCGTTTTGTTTGTGGGGCGAAGTTTTGCTGATAATACCGGATAGTCTTCCGAAAGCTCCGGTATTTCCATTTCTTTATCTGTACGCCGGTTGTAAATTTTTCGGAATTTTCTAAAAACCGGTTCTGCCATGGATACGATGCCCCTTTGGTAATATTGTGCCGCATACGTATTGACGAGTTCCTGCTTTTTAAAAGGCAACCAATACCAAATCGGCAAACTTGTTAAATGCTGCTTCATGGCTGATGTTACATGATTCAACAAACTATCCTCAAACCAGATGCTTTGCGTTTCATAACTATTCACCATGCATTTTGCAATTTCTTCATTGACAGAATCCTGATCCGGCATGTGTGTATGATACGCAGCAAGGTGCTCAAACAATTTGTTTTGTTCATGTTTTAATTTATGTATAGATTGAGCGGCATAGCAAAGGTTGATGTGCCGTTGGGTTTCAAAGGCGGCATATTTTACTGCAGAGCTGTGCGTTTTCAGGCTGTCGGCAAATGCTTTATACTCAGCCCTTACCCTTTTCAATTCGTTCTGAAACAGAAGACTGTCAGAAGGCAGGCTGGCTTTGCTTTGCTGCAGGAGGTTAATGGCTTCCTTATAGTTTCTGTGTGTATTTTTGTAATGATTATCCTGGGCATTAAGCACGAAAACACTAAGAAATAGTATTAGAATTAGGTTAATTTTTTTCATGTTTAATTATAACTTAAATTACAAAATTCAAAAAACAAATAACAAATGACAAATAAGTTCCAATATTATAAACAAATCATCAAACAATGTAATACTTTCCAAAATTAGTGCAATTTGTTAAAATGAAAATAAATGGTTAAATTAAGTCATATGGAAAATTTACTTCACACTTCATAACAAAGGCTTATCATTTATCATTTGTGTTGATTAAAGAAACAGTAAAAACCCAGTAAAAACCGTGTGTTAGCTACTTCTTCAGCATCCTGAACCATTCCCTGTTCATCCGGCGTACCAAATGCTGCTGCCGTATGCTCTATCTCGAAACTGAGCCTTATGTGTTTTTTCTGATACCAAATACGAGGTGCAATACGGTACATGTATGCCATATTGTTGGCAATGCCCCAGGTATGGCCGGTTATAGTTTCCCCTGCTCCAAAGTGCTTCAAATATCCGGAAAACACACCCAAATGTATGTTGTTAATCTGACAACTGACATCTGTCCATAGTGAACCGCTTGACAAGGTGGTGTATTCGACAAAATCACTAACACTGTCCTTGACTGCTGATACGGCAAATCCTCCTGGGCTCATCACATCGGTAGCATTGTTACCATATACCGCACCGGCTGCAAAACGGCATTTTTCATTGCCAATGCTCAGGTATCCGGTAGCTGAGTAGCCGGGAACTGTGGTTGTGGTTTTAATATTGGCTGAAGTAACTGTACGGGGCATAATCTCCTTATAACCAACACCTATACCACTTTTATACATCAAGTTATTATGGGTTGTTTTCCAACCCAACTTTAAATGACACTCAGGTAACCCGGCATTGCTCAAAAATTGCGGACTGGGAATGCTCTCAACCGGATTGTCAGGATCAGGACCATAAGAAGGATAATCTCGCTGTGATTGAATTATGCCCATAACCGTAAATTGACGAAAATGCTGTGTCAGCCTGATCTGCGGATTTCTGGAAAACGGCAAAACCGGTGTGCCGGTGGTAAATGAAACAGTATATGGAAATGCTTCAAGGTTAAAAACCGGATTCCAGAATTGTCCGGCAAGGATTTCCGTGCTGCTCCATGTCATTTTTATATAGGCATGTCTTAGCCGCAAAAGGTTAATATTATCATTTTTCTGACCGAAAAAATCCGCTTCAATACAGGCAGATGTTTTTGAATTTAGCACCTGAGGCCCTTCTACTTTTAAGCCAAAATTAGACTGAACTGCCAGCATATTGAAAGAGGATTTGTCATTGAGATCATTGCCTTCCAAATCATATGACGGCGGCGCCGGCCACAACAAAAAATGTCCTTCCCGCCCGCTCACTGTTTCCCGGGTATCATAAAAAGCATCAAGTTTTACGTAACCATATGGGTTAACACTAATGCTGTCAAGCCAGCCAGGTTTGTTTTGTGCCATTACACTTCCAACGGTAAAAATCAACATAAATGCCATTGATACAATTTGTTTCATCACTAAAAATCTTATGTTTTCCATTATATCATATTTAAACTTTGATTATTACAGGATATTTATTTCCCCCTACGGATACAACACATAGCCTTCCCGCATGCTTTTATAATCATCAAGGTCAGATTTCCATGTTTTACGGATGCTGTCAGCCGAAACAGCATTTTTTATCTGCCATCTTAACTTACTGTTTCCTGCCAGTTTATCAAAAAAGTCCGGGGATTTAAAAAACGCCACATCATCAGGAAAATTTTTGTACAGTTGCAGTAAAAAACCCAGTTGCAATTGCCCCGGCTTAAATTCAAACCATTCAGAATTTTGACGCAAATCATACCCGTAACAAATGTCTCCTTCATGTTTCGGATATTTCGAACCGGCATTGGGACGCGGGGTAAAACTAAATCCGGCTTTTCCTTCTAAAGCAGGATGCCCACATACCTGAAATTGCATGTCGGTACCCCGGCCCACACTCATTGTAGTGGCTTCCAATAAACACAAAGTGGGATAAAGCCGTATGCTTCGCTGATTTGGCAAATTCGGGGATGGGGGAACCGGCACTTCATATGTATGCTTATGGGTATAATTGTCACATTCAACCCAGGAAAGATCACATGTTAAATTTCCGCTGAGCCAACCTTCACCATTGATCATGCGGGCATATTCAGCTATTGTCATCCCATGTGATATCGGCACAGGGTGCATCCCCACAAAAGATTCATAACCAGGCTTCAGCACAGGCCCGTCAATCACATCAGCATTGGGATTTGGCCTGTCAAGCACGAGAATGGGAATTTCTGCCTCAGCACAAGCTTCCATTACATAATGCAAAGTAGATATGTATGTATAAAATCTTACCCCTGTATCCTGAATATCAAATACCATAATATCCAGATCATTCAAATGTGCCTGTACAGGTTTCCGGTTTTGTCCATACAATGAGATCACCGGCAAACCGGTTGTTGTATCCACGTTATTTTCCACATGCTCCCCCGCATCAGCTGTGCCACGAAAACCATGCTCAGGGGCAAATATCCTTTTTACATCAAGTCCAAGCGCAATCAGGCTGTCAACGAGATGCACCCCTCCTATCCGTGACGTATGATTACCAACAACACCCACAGACTTTCCCTGCAGTCCGGCTACATATACATCAGTGCGTTCTGCCCCACATACAATACTGTCATTTTTAACATGGGATGCCTTATCAGAATTACCATTGCTTTCACCATCAGGCTGACATGACAAACCAAGCATCAACACCACCAACATCACAACACTTTTACACATATCCTTTGAGTTTATAAACTGTAAATCCAATTGTCTCACGAAACAATATTTCCCATCTGGTTAACGCCTCTGTACGGGGAATTAATAAATGTTCAACATGAAACTTACGATCCCCGGTGAATCTGTCAGTACTGTACATATCAAAATCAAATCCCTGCTTGCGAAAACAGGCTGATGCCCGCCGCAAATGATAACCACTTGTTATAAGCAAATAGGTACTGTCCGATTTTTCTGGTTGCAGATAACGGGCTGATTCTATCGCATTTTCTGCCGTATTGCGGGACCGAACTTCATAAGCGATATCTTCTGCAGGAATGCCTGATGACACAAGAAAATCATACAATACCCGGGCTTCTTCAAAATCAAGATTCCGCATATCCCCCGATCCACCAGAAATAAAAATACCTTTTATGATCCCTTTTTGATACAATTCCATGGTTTGTAAAAGCCTGTCACTGCTTCTGTTAAAATTTATCCGGTCAAATTGTTCATCATAAGTACACATGCCTGTAAGCAATATCCCGACATCATAAGGGGCATCCATCTCACTGTGTTGAACAGCAGGCACCTCCCACCAGCGCATAAATTCATCCGCAATAAAACCATTGGTAAAGAAGAGAAACACAATCCCGGCAATTAAAAAAAGCTGTTTTTTAAAACGATCCTTCCTGATACAAAATATCACAACGATCAGTATGCCTATCCACACAACCGGGGAAATCAAAAAACCTAATATTTTTGATAATATAAAAAACATCTACATCAACAGGATTTGGCAAACAACATATTTTTTTTAATTTTAAACTTTTATAATTTTGCTAAAATAACAAAACAAACACATAATTTTATGAAAGAAAAAGAAAATGCATTAAATCCAAATCCGCTGGTAAGGTTTTTGGACAAGCCGGCTGACAAATTTACACGCGAAGACATTATTAAATTCATTAAGGCACATGAGATTGAAATGCTGAATTTCCGCTATGTGGCTGAAGACGGGAAACTCAAAACCCTCAATTTTGTGATCAACAGCACTGAACATCTTAAAAACATCCTTTCTAATGGTGAGCGCGTTGATGGCAGCAGCATTTTTTCCTATATTGATGCGGGATCCAGTGACCTGTATGTCGTTCCCCGGTTCAAAACTGCCTTCGTAAATCCTTTCGAAGAAATCCCAACACTGGATATACTTTGTGCATACTACAACTCTGAAGGAAAACCCCTTGAAAGCGCACCGGAATATCTCGTCCGTAAAGCCCACAATGATTTCAAGAAATCCACCGGCATGAATTTCCTGGCCCTGGGCGAACTCGAATATTATGTGATAACTGAACGGGACGAGTTTGAAATGTACCCAACCCCTGACCAAAAAGGTTACCATGCCTCTGATCCTTTTGCAAAATTTGAAGCATTCAGGCGCGAAGCCATGTACCTTATAGCTCAGGCAGGCGGACAGATCAAATATGGCCATTCTGAAGTGGGTAATTTCCATACCGATGAAATGTATTATGAACAACAGGAAATTGAATTTCTGCCCTGTATGGCCGAAGATGCTGCCGATCAAATGGTAATAGCCAAATGGATACTGAGAAAATTATCGTATGAATACGGATTTACCGTGTCTCTGGCTCCGAAAATTACCGTTGGAAAAGCCGGAAGCGGCCTGCACATACACATGATGCTCGAAAAAGACGGCAAAAACATGATGGTTAAAAACGGCACCCTCAGCGACGAAGCCAAACGCATGATCGCCGGGATCCTCGAATCAGCCGGAGCACTCACAGCTTTTGGTAATACAATACCCACATCATACCTCCGGCTCGTGCCACATCAGGAAGCGCCCACAAACATCTGCTGGGGAGACAGAAACCGTTCTGTGCTTGTCAGGGTACCACTGGGCTGGCTCGCTGAAGCCAACATGGTTAGCGATGCCAATCCACAGCAAAAAGAACCCGCTGAAAAACATATGGGTAAACAAACCGTTGAAATTCGCAGCGGTGACGGATCTGCTGATATCTACGCTTACATCGCCGGGCTTATCGTGGCTGCAAAATACGGCCTCGAAAAAGACAACGCCCTCGAAATCGCTGAAAAACTCTATGTGGATGTCAATATCTTCGAAGACGAGCATAAAGATAAACTGAACCAACTCAAAGCCCTTCCCGAATCATGCTATGAATCCGCTACAGAACTCGAAAAAATGCGAACTGTTTTCGAAACCAATCAGATATTCCCTAAAGGCATGATCGATGCTGTGATCAATAAACTCAAAGCATATAACGATAAAAACCTCAGTGAAGAATTATACGGCAAACACGACGAAATCGCCAAACTCGTCGAAAGCCACTTGCACTGCATGTAATATCTCTCTGATACAGTCTGAAAAACATTTTATTTGAATCAGGGCAGCGGGGAAAACTTTGCCAACATGATGGTTTTCTCCGCCTTTGCCTGCTATCTGCCACCGGCTATGCCTGTTTTTGCCATTATACTGCAGAACAGGGGTTTCGCCTGTCACCCTGTCTGCAGTGCAAAAAACAAGGCATAGCCGGCGGCAGGATATACGGCGCCGGCGGGCTGCAATATGGTAAGGGGGTTTTCTTCAGGCTTCTCTTCGGTCTTCGGTCTTCCGACTTCCGACTTCGGTCTTCGGACTTCGGTCTTCCGACTTCCGACTTCGGTCTTCGGTATTCGGTCTTCCGACTGATTATTCAATTATGGATTTTTGGGATTCACTGCATCTCATAAAACAGAAATGTGAAACCAAAAACATAAATGTCATGAAAACACTAAGCTTTATTATCAGTTTTTTAATCCTGAGCCTGAACGGATTTCCACAGGCAGAGATTTCAGGAAAAGTAACAGGCAAAAACAAAAAAGCCATCGAAGGGGCAAAAGTCCATTTAATTAAAAATTCAAAAGAAATATCGGTAAAGAAAACAGATACATCCGGTTTTTACCGGTTTGAAAATCTTAAAACCGGGACTTACCACCTCTATGCAGAAGCTGACAATCACAAGAAATCATTGATTCAGTCAACAGCACTTGGCGCTAATTCAACAACAACCATAAATTTTGTGCTCAAAGCCGAGCATAACATTGTGGAAGTGGAAGCGGATACAAAACTAAAATCTAAAATAGAAAAATCCGGCAACACCTCTATGGAAGCAATGTCTCATGACCGGTCAGCTAAGACCGCTGCCTGCGGAGGCATTTCCAGGCAGGCAAATACCGGTTACGATTACAACCAAATTCAGCACAACACAGAATCTTATGATTACATTGACGAAAACAATTTCAAAACCGCCTTTGACGACCCGCTTTCCACCTTTTCTGTTGACGTTGACAAGGCTTCTTATTCCAACATCAGGCGTTTTATCCGCAACAACAAAATGCCACCCAAAGACGCTGTCCGTATTGAAGAAATGATCAACTATTTTGATTACGATTATTCACAACCGGAAAACGGCCACCCTTTTTCCATTAACAAAGAAATGGCACAATGCCCGTGGAATAAAAAACACGAGCTTTTAATGGTAGGGCTTAAAGGTGAAGAAATGGATAATGACGAAATACCGGCTTCCAACATTGTTTTCCTGATTGACGTTTCGGGCTCCATGAATTCACCTGACAAGCTTCCTTTACTGAAAAAATCGTTCAATATCCTGATCGAAAAACTGCGGCCACAAGACCGTGTTGCCATGGTTGTTTATGCCAGTAATACAGGGACAATACTGGAAAGCACCCCCGGGAACAAAAAACACAAGATAAATGAAGCCCTCAACAATCTAAGGGCAAGTGGTAGTACCGCCGGGGGGGCAGGCATAAAGCTGGCATATAAAATTGCAAAAGAAAATTACATACCTGGCGGCAATAACCGGGTAATACTTGCCACCGACGGCGATTTTAATGTCGGCCCAAGCAGTGATGCAGCCATGGAACGATTGATCGAAGAAAAACGCAATGACGGCATTTTTCTTACCATACTGGGCTTTGGCATGGGAAACTATAAAGATTCTAAAATGGAAAAACTTTCCAACAAAGGCAATGGCAATTACGCGTATATTGACAATATCATTGAAGCAAAAAAAATGTTCGCTGATGAAATCTGGGGAACCCTTTATACCATCGCCAAAGATGTAAAATTTCAAATTGAATTCAACCCTGCCCAAGTCAAAGCATACCGTTTGGTTGGATATGAAAACAGGATGCTTAACAAAGAAGATTTCAACGATGATAAAAAAGATGCCGGTGAAATTGGTGCAGGCCATTGTGTAACAGCCCTGTACGAAATCATCCCGGCAGATTCGGATGAAGTAACCGGCGATGTGGACGACCTGATCTATCAAAAACGTAAAATAATAAATTCACGAAATCTGCTTACTGTAAAATTACGTTACAAAGCGCCTGATGAAAATGAGAGCCGGCTTATTACCCAGGAGATTAAAAAAACCGGGGTTTATACCAAATCTCCTTCTGAGAATTTCAACCAGGCTGCTTCGGTTGCCATGTTCGGCATGCTTTTGAGAGACAGCGAATTCAAAGCTGATGCCAGTTTCAGCCAAACACTTGAACTGGCCAGATCCGCCCGCGGAGATGATGCTTTCGGTTACAGGCAGGAATACATTACTATGATAGAATCTGCTGAATACCTGAAGTAAATGTTGTTGTATTTTCATCAAAACAAAAAGCCACCCCAACATGGAGTGGCTTTTTTATACTTATTACTATGAAATTTTAAAGGTCTTTCTTCGCAAGGTACCAGTCCACCATTTCATAATCGCTTTTTTCCCTTTCTGCCATGGCATCCAAATCAGACGGAGCAGGAACAATCACTTTGTCTCCCGGCTGCCAGTCAAGTGGAAGCGCTACGCCATGTTCTGCAGATGTCTGAAGGGCTTTCAGTACACGGAGTATCTCATCCATGTTACGCCCCACATTCAGGGGATAATACATGATCAAACGGATTTTTCCTTTCGGATCAATGAAATATACCGCCCTTACGGCAGCAGTTTCAGCTTCATTGGGCTGCAACATGCCATACAATTTTGATACTTTCATATCAATATCAGCAATGATCGGAAAATCAAAATAAACCCCTGTGTTCTTTTTCACATTGTTTACCCATGCCAAATGCGAGTGAATGCTGTCGATACTCAACCCCATTAATTTTGTATTGAGCTCATCAAATTCGCTTTTACGCTGTGCAAAACCAGACATTTCTGTAGTACAAACCGGGGTAAAATCCGCCGGATGCGAAAACAATACAACCCAGTTGCCTTTATTATACTCTGAAAATTTAATTTTTCCTGTGGTGGTAGTGGCTACAAAATCAGGGGCTTTGTCCCCGATCCTAAGCATTGGATTCATGTTCATTTCTTCGTTTTCCATCTTTTCGTTCTTTTTAATTCAACAATCATTTTATTTATATATGATACAGATTTACATGAAAAATGTTCATATAAACATGCTTTTTTTCCATCCAATTTCGGATACTTGAATTTTACCTGGTGAAGTTTCTGAATAAATGTCATTCTATATACAGTTTTCTGTCCTGTAAAGCATATTCAACACAGGCCTCCCAATCGTCTCTGAAGGCCTCTCTTATTTGTTTCAGATCATCATCCGGGATGAGCGCTTTTTCTTTTCCGGAAGACACAACAAATATTTGCGCAAGAAAAGCCAGGCCATGGATCATCGCGGCACGCATTTTTTTTCTAAACCTTCCATGCTTTTCTTTATCAAAATAAAACCGGCGGTTGAATTTCAGCAAAAGGCGTAATTGCTTTTCACTAAAAGCGTAATTAACCCTGTTGAGTTTTATGTCTTTCACATTGACTTCTGCACCACAATAATCTGCCATCAGTTGTATGATTTTTTCCGGGGCATTTATGAGTTCTTCCTGGAAAATCACCAGGGGTCGTGATTCACATAATGTTTCAAGATCATCAATAATTTTCCGGTATTTTAAATGCTCCGTTCTGAAAAAACCATCATCAGGTTGAAGGTTAAAAAAATCATGAAAACTTAAAGTCCCGTTTTTGCGGATAAAATATTTGTATTTTGAAGCTATCCACTTATCATGCCGCCTCAGGACAAGGATTAAACGAACATGGGGGTATTTTTCGGTGATGGCGTACAAGGCTTTGCTGTTGCGCCTGCCTTTGCCAAGGTCCATTTCAGTTGAAAGCAATACAGGTTTATCAGCATTTGCAATTATTGCATCATGCTTTCTGAAATCATGTTTTTTTACATACTCAATACCCCTAAAAACCGGAAACACCCTACTCTGCAAGAATGTCGAAGCGGTTCTTGGTAGT
The DNA here is from genome assembly GCA_051748025.1 of Bacteroidota bacterium. Lineage (GTDB taxonomy): Bacteria > Bacteroidota > Bacteroidia > Bacteroidales > ML635J-15 > JAQIBY01. Next base: position 4,481 of record JBNJGX010000030.1, on the reverse strand, counting down.
CCAACATGAAATGTGATTTTTTTATTTTCATTTTTTTTAATCATCACACATCAAAAGTAACACCACAAGAAGTAATATCAAAATCCACACATAAAAAAGGGGGATATCTCATCCCCCTTTCTACGCAACACATCATCCCTGTATTACTTAACAGAGATTTTCTTTTTAACCTCTTCACGTGGCGTGGTTTTCGGGATGACAATGAGCAAAATACCCTTGTCAAACTTAGCCTGAATTTCTTCTTCTTTTGCATCTTCAGGCAATTCAAAGGTACGTGTAAAACTGCTCATGCCAAACTCACGGCGGTAAAACTTCTCATCTTTTGATTTGTCTTCTTTTTCCTCTTTTTTCTCGTAATTGATTACCAAACGATGGTTTTCAACGTCAATGTCGAAATCTTTCTTCTCAAAACCGGGAGCCGCCAGTTCTACCTGGTAATCTTTACCGGTTTCTTTAACATTTACCGCCGGTTGAAACCTTCTTTCTTCCATGTCTTCAAATCCACGTAAAAATTCGTCCCAAATGCTTGGGTAATCACTTCTTTTGTTAATCATTGGTATCATAATGTTTCCCTCCTATTTTTTTATTTAACATTGATTTACTTTTCACCAAATTTATATCAAAGGACATGCCAACGGCATTTTTATGACATTTTGTACTGCCATTGCAATTATTGCTGCCATACTGACACTTATTCTGATCAATGTGTGTCATATTGTCGTTATATTTTTTGCGTTAAAACTTGTTTAATATAACATAACCCGTACTTTAGCGCTGCAAATAAAACAATAGTAAAATGACAGACAATTCATCAAATCAAAAAGAACAATCTAATCAACCACAAGAACAAGCTGGTAAAACTGTAATTATTAACCAAACTCAAAGCGACAAAAATGGCATTGGGATTGCTGGCTTCGTACTAGCCATAATAGCCTTATTTTTGGGTTGGGTGCCATTTTTAGGATGGATCCTTTGGTTATTAGGACTGATATTCTCTTTTGCTGGAGTATTTAAAAAGCCCAGAGGGTTAGCTATCGCAGGTTTAGTGATTTCTCTAATAGGGATTATCTTGTTGATTGTAGTTTTTGGGACATTTTTAGGAGGGATTGCTATGTTGTAAATATTGTTATCATGATCTGGATGCTTAACATGATTTCGCTAAGTTTTGGCAAAGGTGCAGGATTTACTGTAGGCTTATTGTTATTACCAATAATTTTTGTTCCTGTTTTAGGATTAGGACCTGCTAAATACGTGGGACCTGGCGGAAAAAAACATCAAGATGCCGGCAATCAGCCATCTGCACCTGAAAACGAACAACAGGCAGGAGAATAGTAAAATATTTCACACAAAAGTTGCTTCTGATGAGAGGCAGCTTTTGTTTTAACCTTTCAGTCTGAATTTATTAAGGATGCTGTATTCTGCACCGCCGGGTTTTAATACCGACTGGTAAAGACGGATCTCATCAAAATCAACTGTTGGTAAATCTGTTTCTGGTAAAATGATGGTTTGCCGGGGTGGTTTTTTAAACCGGGCCAGGGTGATGTGTGCTTTTGGCGGATGATCCGGGTCACGATCAAGCAGCTTATGTGATAATGCCAGGTTCAACCGTGCAAAGTCACTTGATTTTTTAAATTTCAACCATATCATACGCGGTTTGCGTTGCGGCATGAAAACAAACTTTTCGAATGCCAGCGTAAAGGCATTTTGTTGTTGCAGTATGGTATTGATGTTAACACACAGATTTTCAATCTCCGCTTCAGCAACATCACCAATAAACAGGGTCGTGATATGCAGGTTTTGCTGAGGCACCCAGCGAATACCAGGCACATTGGCGTTTTGTTCTTTTACTTGTTCACAGGCTTCAATATAATGCTGATTCAAAGCTGCACCCAAAAAAACACGTTTCATTTTTTCCCCCATTTGTTCCAATGTAATTTTGCGGGGTTCCACTTATCCTTTGGTTTATCCGTACCCTCAGGAATACCAACTGGTATAATATTCAACGGGATCAGGTGTTCAGGAATATTACACGCTTTTACAACAGGCTGCATCCGTTCTTCATACGGATAAAGTGCTGTCCATACTGCCCCCAGGCCAAGCGCTTCGGCAGCAAGCAGAATGTTTTCAGTAGCGGCACAGGTATCCTGCAACCAATATGACTGTCCCGATGGTGATGCAATGGATGTATCACCAAGTACCACGACAGCGGCAGGCACATCTTTAAGCATTTTGGCATAAGGCAATTCGGCTGCAAGGGATTTAAGCATTTTATCCTCTGTTATTATCAAGAACTCCCACGCCTGCAAATTCCGGGCGCTGGGCGCAGCCATGCCAGCTTTTACCAGCTCTTTCAGATCATCATCTTTAATTTGCCCGGGCTTAAAATGTCGCACAGACTTTCTTTCGTACAATAAATTCAACCATGTTTTATCTGCCATAATGTTTATTTTTTATTATTCAATACCGGTTTTCTAAACAATTCAAAAAATACACCAGTGGGACAGGCATACCTGCACCATGGTTTTGCTGTAAATACAGACAACACAAGCATTAATCCTGCCAGAATTATCACTGCCAGTGAAGCGGCTTGTATCTGAAACACAGAAAACGGCTCCATATCGCTCAGTGGTAAAGAAATGCCAGCCAAAAGCAATATCAGCAAAGCAAAAAATACAGAAATTCGGAACCACCTGAAAAATGTTTTCCATCTTTTAGGTAATGCTGTCTTATTGTTGTTAAGTTTACCGGCCAGTTCCTGTAATGCGCCAAACGGACATACATAAGTGCAGTAAAATGAGCGTCCGGTTATAAGGGGTAATCCGACCGATACAGCAAAAATGACAAACAGTACCAATTGCATATCCAAAACCATACCTTTCATCAACCAGCCATAAAGCAAAGCCATAGAGATAAAATAACCACCCCAGATGCCCAGTATCACTATGGAAGCAACGAGGAGAATCCACCTGGTTTTTGCCAATTTCTTTCTGAAAAAGAAATGCAAAACAGCAAAAAGCAAAAATGCAAAAGCTGCCAGGTTTTTTAGCAAACGGCCGGTTTGTGTTTTACGTTTCACTTCCTTGTAATCCGAAAGGCAATGCATAAGCTGGTTCATGTCTTTACTGACAGCGTTGCAACTCATGGTTGCTCCGGTAATTATCTGTGGCTCTTTATTCAGTACCTCCTCCGGGGTCATGCCATTCCACTGTTTGAAAAAACCATCCCGTTTCAGCCAGTTAATGTAGGAAGGGGTTTCATCGCCGTGTGACAACAGCTCAATTTTAATTATACGCATATCTTCATCCAGCAATACAGCAAAATCCAGTGCACTGGCAAATCCTTTTGTCTGGTTTTCAAGTTCTGAACTGTACAGCACATATCCGGCATGATCACCACTCTTGAGAACAGTACAAACTTGACCTACACTGTCACTGCGCACATCTATTTCCCGGCCGAAATGGTCTTTGACATATTCAAGGTTATGGTCTGTTTCCTCTACATGCTGCTCTCCGGATGTCTCATTCAAAACCTTTATGAGCACAACCAACACCACCAAAAAAGCCACTTGTAATATGCGGTATGTTGTTTTATTCATCGCAGAATAGTCTAATTTTCATCAAATCCTTGTATCATATAAACGGCAGGCCGTTTATGCAATTGTGGTTTGCCAGCCTGTTTCCAGGTTTTTACCCGCAGTGTTCTGATAAACGGCTGTTCCGAATCTATATCACATGCTAGAGACAACCATGACGCATTGTTTAAATTGTCAAGCAGGGCATCCAGAATTTGTCCGTTCCGGTATGGTGTTTCCATAAAAATCTGTGATGCATGTTGTTGTATGCTTTGTTTTTCTATTTCATGAATGGCTTTTTTACGTTCGTGTGATTTCACAGGCAAATAACCATGGAACATAAACCTCTGACCATTAAGCCCGGAAGCAATCAAACCAAGCAATATTGACGACGGTCCGGCATGTGGAATAACAGGTATGTTTTCCTCATGCGCCTTTAATATCAAAACATTTCCCGGATCAGCAATGCCAGGCAAACCGGAATCTGACATCACCCCTACATCCTGCCCTGCTTTAAGCCATTGAATCGCTTCGAGGCTTTCTGAAACATCCACATGCTTGTTCATCTCAAGAAAGCTCATCTTGTCAATGTCAATTGATCTATCCAGGCTTTTCAGATAACGGCGTGTTGACCTCAGGTTCTCAACCACCCAAAATCTCAATCCACAAATCACTTTTAATAAGGATGGAGAGATATCATTTTTACCGCGTTCATCGCTGATACGGTTGGGTATTAAATGTAAACTGCCTTGTGCCATAACCGCAAAAATAATAATATTATTCTTATCCCTGACTTGCATACTTAAAATATCAGTTTCCAAATACCCTGATGAACATTTTAAAATAACAATACACCACATTTAAACCAGGTGTACTTCTGATACAAAGCAATACCTCCACTTAACCACAA
>JBNJGX010000029.1:0-16334 GCA_051748025.1 Bacteroidota bacterium | reverse complement strand
AATCCCCGTTGTGTCATCAATCTGCAGACCAATGGAACGGTATTTAACAAAAAAATTGAATCACTGTTGAAACGCGGGCATTTTCAAATTGGCGTATCCATTGACTCACTTGATAAAAAGACATTTGAAGAGATCAGACAAAATGCCGTTTTTGAAGAAGTCATGGAAAACCTGGATAAATTCATAGCTGCCGGCAAAAAATCCGGTCATTACATCAATGTGTCAATTTGCCCGATGCAGCAAAACCGCCACGAAATTCCTGAGCTTATCAGCTTCTGCAACCATAAAAAAGTGTTCGTTTATTTTAATACAGTGTATTCCAAAGGTTTTGATCTCAGGGAATTGCCTGTATCAGAACTTGAACAGCTACTTAACAAGTACAAAAAAGCATTGCATAAACTTCCCGGAAATAATATATTACAACGCAGAAACCGGAAATTTTTCAAATCCCTGACATCTCAAATATATGCATGGTATCGAGAAAAAAAAACAGAGCAAGACAAGTACATGAAAACAAAAAAGATATCTTGCGATGATTTATATGCCATGCTGGCCGGAAAGATATCAGACAATCCGCCAGCTCATGAAAAACTTGTCAATATAATCAATAATTTACCCGGCAGCATGATGCTCAGTGAAAATCAACTTCAACAATTGTCTGGTATCAATGATGAAGATTTTATTAGGGAGCTGGAACACAACGATGTTGATACACTGGATTATAAACTTAAATATTTCATAGAAACACAGCGTTTCCCTGAAAGTTAAAAATAATCGTTCAATAATATTGTTCCCAAAATTCATCTTCATTTATCATTTCAGACAAACTTTCCCTGAATTTTTCAGTTGACTGAAATACCCTGTGGGCAGCCTCTGAATTCATGGCATCACTGTCATTTAAAAATCCAAGCAAATCACCCATGGCTTTATTTTTTGCAGGAGATGCAGGCTTATGCAATATTTCATCCTCCAACATCCTGATCCCATCATCAATATCAAATGCTCTGTCAGGAATTTCACCTAAAACAACTTTAAATTTTTGTATAAGGTCTTCTCTCAATCTTTTATCTTTTGTTTTGATGTCACCGGCTCGTTGCAGGATATGCTGATTTTTATCCCTGAAATACTTTAACTGCTCCTGCCATTCATTGAATACCCTTATGTTGTACTTTGCAGCAAAATTATGTTTATCTTGTTTAAATTCAACCGAATCATAATAAGCCAGAATATCATCCAACACATCGGGATGGTTAGCCCATAATGCATATTTTGCAGGCCGTTCGGCAAATGATAAATTCAACCTGGCATGTATCTTATTACAGAAACGCACAATATCAGGTGTATCCTGCCAGTTTAGTTTTATGGGTGTGTGCGATATGGTTAAATGCTTATCTGTAAGTTGATTAAACTTTTCTATATTATCCATTACCTGAGAAAGATCCGCCCCTTTTCTGATATATTCAAAACGTTTTTTATCAAGAGAATCAAGGGATATTGTCAAATCAAAGTTTGATGAAAGAATAACCTGCTCAATATGTTTGTTATAAATGGTACCGTTTGTGACAGCCGTCATTTTAATTTTGGGATTCAGATCAATAACCCTGTCCCAGATATCATAATAAATATCAATCAGAAAAGGTTCGCCACCATAAAAATGCATTTCTTTCAAACGCGGGATAAAACTTTCCAGTTGGCTGACAAATGTTTTATCATACGGTGATCGTATGGGTGGTAGTTTTTCCCTGTTGGCACGGATTTTTGATGATTCCCTGCCGGAACACATCACACATGCCAGGTTGCATACATTGGACAATTCAAGTTCCATGATTTTCGGATACATGTCCTTTTTCGTGTACGGGTATGCATCGGCTCTCATCGATGGCAACCCCTGGAAACGGTGCGCTTCGATTTGTTTTTCACAATAAGCACATCCCACGCTCAGGTCATTGTGGCGCATGTGGTCGCGTAATCTCTCAGCTTTTTCTCCAAACCAAATATCCCTGATGCTTTGTTCAGGGTATGTGCCCAAAACATTATCATGTGAGCGGCAACAGGCAATGGCTTCCCCTGAAATATTAAAAAACAAATTCACAAAAGGATTGTAACAAAACAGTTTTTTTGCACCATGATACCTTACCTCATTATATTGCTTAATTTTTTCGGGAGAGATAGCCTTAAAACCATCTTCTGATTCCGGATAGCTTAATAAATGAGCTTTAATCTTATTATATAATTTCCATGAAGGTAATAGCCAGTTTCTATATCTGCTGAGTAATTGTTTCATGGCTTAAAGTTACAAAAATCACGAAAAGTGTAAATAAAACATCAAGGTTTAATATAAAAGAAAGATAACTTGTGACATGCATTGATAATTAAAACAGGAAAGATACAAATAAAGCATGTTGCCACCCCCTGTTCTTTTTCAATATAAGAAATCACCATCATTAATTTTTACTTTTTCTGCAGCATTCTCATCAATATGCAATGCGTTTTATGTCCATTAACGTCAGAGATAAAAATCCTTTTCCACGGGCGTTGTTTAATTAATAAGGTATCATTGCCTGATAGATCAAAGCTTAGCCTTTTTTTCTGGTGTTTCTGCAATAACCTTATGAGATTGTTCAGACCAAAGCTCAATTTCATAAATTGCTTCTGTGCGGCTATAATACAGAAAAAATAAAAAAATACTTGCCAGATGAATAATAACTGCAGTAATTAATATAATTATTATATTTTTATTTATTTCAAAAGTTTATAATAATCAGCTTATTCTCAATAAAATATAAAATTAATTAGAAACCGAATCAACAAACCTGCTTAAATTAATCTTTTTTTGTTTAATTTCACCTGATGATTTTCTCTTTGTTGAAACGGTTTAATATAAATATGAATAAAATTAACTATTTATCATAAATGAGACAATGTTTTAGTGGTTTTATTAACTTTATAAATTAAAAATGATATTGTTATTTTGCCAAAAAGATAGAATGCCAGTGAATTATGAAACAACATAAAAACCTTTATTTGTCTTTAATTATTCCTGTTTTTAATGAAGATGAAAACTTACCATTATTATTTGACAGCATTTTTAAAGAATTAGAAAATATAAAATTTACATACGAAATAATCTGTATTGATGACGGAAGCACAGACAATAGTTATTACCATTTAGAAAACGCTGCAAAATTCAACGATCAGGTAAAGATAATCCGTTTTAGAAAAAATTATGGACAAACCTCTGCAATGTCAGCAGGCATAGATTATTCCAGCGGGAATATTCTTATTTTTATGGATGCGGACATGCAAAATGATCCATCGGATATTCCTGCGCTTATAAATAAAATGAATGAAGGATATGATGTTGTCAGCGGATGGCGCAAAAACAGAAAAGATAAATTGTTTTTTCGCAGATTACCATCATTTTTAGCAAACACATTAATACGAAAGATAAGTGGAGTAAGGATTCACGATCTTGGATGCTCACTGAAAGCTTATAAAAGAGAAATCATTAAAGAGATTAATTTATATGGTGAAATGCATCGGTTTTTACCAGTGCTTGCTGCCAAGATTGGTGCAAGGGTCACAGAAATACCTGTCAAACATCATCACAGAAAACACGGAAAATCACATTATGGTTTAAACCGCACTTTCAAAGTATTATTGGATTTAATTACCATCCAATTTATGTCTTCATTCAGCACAAAACCCATTTACCTTTACGGGGGATTTGCCATTTTGAGCTTGTTTCTTGGTTTGTTATCGGGAATAGCAGTGATATTGATGAAAATATTCTGGGATACAGATATGACCGGTAATCCGTTTCTGTTATTGACAGTATTGTTTATTATTATTACTGTTTTGCTTGCCTTAATGGGAATTCAGACAGAAGTTTTGATACGTATTTATCATCAACAAGGGAAAATCAAAGATTATTATATTAAGGAAACTAAGAATGTTGAGAAAAAGGATGAATACAGACAATGAATAGCCGTAAACCTGAAAATATTTTGTTATTAAATCCTCCGGGGGAAAAACAGTATTTCCGGGATTATTACTGTGCCAAAGTTTCAAAAGCAAGATACTATTACCATCCTGTTGATCTGTTGTACATGAGTGGAAGACTGGGAGAAATTGCAAATGTACAAATTATTGATGCTATTGCTGAAAAGATGGATACTGATACATGCTTTGATAAAACTATTAAAATAAAACCTGATGCAATTATTTTTCTAAGCTCTGCCCCATCCTATAATGAAGATATGGCTTTCATCACAAAAATCAAAAAAGCGCTGCCTGGCTGCCTGATGATTGGGAACGGAGATATTTTCAGGGAGTATAAAAGTAAAGGACTGAAGGAAAACCCTCAGCTTGATGCTATCCTACTCGATTTTTCCACTCCCCACATTATCCAATATTTTGAAAATAGTGGCAGGGAAATTATTTCAAATATCATCTACAGACATAACGATCAAATCGTTGAAGGGAAAGAAATACATTCAAACGGGAACTGGCATGTACCTGTTCCTCTATGGCATAAAATCAATGTCAAAGCATATCATTTTCCATTTGCAAAAAGAAAACCCTTTGCAAGCATACTTACCGACTTTGGTTGTCCATTTCAATGTGATTTCTGCCCGGTAAGCAGCCTGGGGTTTAAACTACGTCCTGTCAAAGATGTGCTTAATGAACTTGAATTGCTTAATGATATGGGGGTAAAAGAACTATATATCAGGGATCAGACTTTCGGAATTGATAAAAAACGAAATATGGAGTTATTGGATGCATTAATCCAATCAAATATGCATTTTTCATGGACATGTCTTTCACGGCCAGATGTGCTGGATAATGAATTAACAGGTAAAATGAAAAAAGCAGGTTGTCATACCATTATGGTTGGCATTGAATCAGCAAATGATGCTTTAATGACGCAACACAAGAAAAATATAAAATTGAATGATACCTACAGAAATATAAAAAAAATAAAAGATGCAGGCCTTCGCATAGGGGGATTCTTTATGATAGGGTTTCCCGGTGAAAGCCGAAGTTCTGTTATGGAAACAATTAACTTGGCAAAAAAGCTTCCATTGGATTATGCATCGTTTAATATAGCCTCCCCAAGGTTCGGAACTGACTTCCGAAAAACATCCATTGAAAACGGAATTGTGGATCATGAAAAATTAGGCGCAGAATCATCCGCTGCAACCCCGGTTTGGAAAAACCAGGAATTAAACAATGCAGAATTATCAAATCTGCGCCGTAAAGCTGTCAGAAATTTTTATCTTAGGCCTTTATACATTTTTAAGCGTATTACAGGAATCAGTACCAGGTTAGAACTGTATAATATTATTAATGAAGGATTTGCATTATTAAAAAAGAACAAATGAAAGATAAAAACATACATGCACTTTGGATCGGGAATCAGCTTTCTTTTGTGGAAAAACTGACAATCAAATCTTTTATCGATCATGGTTTTGATTTCAACCTGTGGTTATATAACCCGCTGGTAACTTCTGTACCTGAGCAGGTTAATATCCGCGATGCTGCCGAAATTATCCCGCGTCATGATGTCTTTAATTACAAATACACCAATCAGTTTGGACATGGCAAAGGTTCATTTGCCGGTTTTTCCGATATTTTCCGTTATAAATTGTTGTATGAATATGGTGGCTGGTGGACAGACATGGATGTAACATGCCTGAAAACCCCTGATTTTGACGATGATTATGTTTTTCGCACACATCACAGCCTGCCGCTCGTGGGCAACATTATGAAAGTGCCTCCCAAATCAGAGCTCATGAAATCATGTTACAGAGAAGCATCCGAAAAAATAACAGAAAACAACCGGGACTGGCACCTGCCCATTCAGATACTTGCTGATAATGTTGACAAATTCGGACTGTCAAAATATATCCGGAATTTCAGTAATCAGGACAGTTGGAATATTATACGCAAACTTTTACAAAAAAACATGGAAATGCCGGAACACTGGTATTTTATCCATTGGGTAAATGAAGAATGGCGCAGAAACCGAATATCAAAACTCCGCACCATTAAAGGTTCTGTTCTTGACACCTTACTTGATAAATACGATATCCATCACAAACATGCACACAACCTGCGTAAAATCCGCTTGCTTTTCAGACTTAGCCTGCCGGGATATATTGTGAACCGTTATTTTTAATTTTTATAGTTTTCCCTGTGAATTTTCTCCAGCACATCATCATATAAGCTCACAACGGTATCCCAGGAATAAGTATCATCCAATTTATCAATCGCAGATGCCGGAATTTTGTATGCTTTTCTGAATTTATCATCATAAAATGACTTGATTTTTCCGGCCAGTGCTTTTACATCCTGTGGTGGCACAAGGTCACCGTTAACACCAGGCTCTATGAGTTGTGCATTGCGGCTTACATCAGTGACAATAACATATGTGCCGCAGGCAATGGCTTCCATTGTGGCCATACTCATCCCTTCATTCAATGAAGGCAATACCACCATCCAGGCAGACTGATAAGCATCACGCATGGTTTGTGTTTCCTGCCAGCCCTCAAAACTCACAAATTTTGTCATATTATGCCTTTTTACCCATTTTTCCATGGATGTCCGCATCGGGCCATCACCAGCCACCCGTATATGTAAACCGGGTATTCTATCCTTGATCAATTCAATAGCCTTCAGTAAGCTGAATGGATCTTTTTGTTTTACCAGCCGGCCAGGAAACACAATCTCAAAATTTTCAGAGCGATTTGTCTCATCCGGATAAAAATACGCCGTGTCCCAGCCGTTTGGTATCTGATGCAAGAGATGTTTATAACGTTTACCAAGAAATAAGGCTGCATTTTTTTCCATATCATCCGATTGGACAAACAAAGCTTTGCTTTTAATCACTATTTGTTTAATCCAGCCATAGGTAAACATGTGATAAAATAACATTTGTTTTGGAAAAAACCAGGGAATGTCATGGCCATGCGACATCACAACATAATCCATGTCATATTTAAGTTTCATTGAATATGCCACCTCCCCGCCCGGTAAGGCAAAATGCGCAAAACATAAATCATAACGGGGTTTGGCAAGGTGTTGTCTTAAAAACTTTTTGGCCATCCGTATCCAGGACAACATCTCATAAGGGTTTGACTTGTAAAGGTATTTACGTTTTGACGCCAGACGTGTTATCTGCACCATGTTCTTAACAGATGATACCTCGCAGCCTTTATAATATCCTGTAAGCACATGCACATCATGTCCTTTGCCGGCAAGCCCTTCAGCAATATGCCTTGAGATAACACCAGCACCACCGCCAACAGGCGGGTATTCGTAATTGAGCATCAATATGCGCATACAAATGGTAAAGATATAAAATCAAAAGCGCATAACCGTGCCAAAATCATAATTGTGATTATTTTCTTTCTTTGGGCAGCGGGGATAGTGGTTGCATCCAGGAAAATGGTCACCGCCTATGCCTCCTACCTCCCACCGTCTATGCCTGTTTTTGCTAAACTGCAGAACAGGAGTAGAGACGCGATTAATCGCGTCTCTACTCTGCCTGCAGTTCAAAAACAAGGCACAGCCGGCGGCAGGGTAATACGGCGCCGGCGGGCTGCGGGGAAACAATTATTTAATGTATATACCAGCAATAAATCTAAAAATCTGATTCCTGTAATTATTCTATATTTTAAATTTTATTTATTATTCTAAATATTAGCCGTTGCTAACGGTTATTAACGGTTAATAACCGTTAGCAACGATTTTATACCTAATTACCAATTACTTACAATTTAACATAAGATAATTTATTTTGAATGATTTTAGTGATTAGGCCTGTTTTATATCATTTCATATAATATATTTACTCTAACAAATCTGATATCAGTAATGCACTACATTTTTTCAATATTCCGACACAGCTTATTTCGCCTGTTACTCTACCATCCGCACCCCAATAAAATTACAATCCAGCACACAGAGCTTGCCCTGCGTCAGACCTGATAAAATCCACATAATATACTTTTTTCAGAATTCTTACTATTTATTTTAAAATTTTGGCTTAATTTTTAAAATACATCATCATAATGTGGTTATGAACCAATGTTTGCCATGAAATTCATATCCGGCCTGGTGTGGATGATTATGGCATATTGAAATTTTCTGTGCTGGTAAACAATCAAGCTTGACGATTAGGGAAAATGAGTATCTGGAAGATTACCTAAATCATCTTATTGTTTTTGCTTAAACCTATGTGAATGCCTATGTGTTCTACTGTGACTATGTGGTTCCACGCCGGCATCTGTCCCGTTTTTTGAACCACAGTAGGACACATAGGAAACATAGATTTGAATTAAGAATGAAAATAAATATATTTAATATTGTAAGCTTGCCCGGCGACAGACGGGATTGAACGCAACTTAGTATAAAATGTAGTTTGACAATAGGTTAATGATAACGCGCTTTCTAATCATTGAAATATTTTAGGTAAACAAACGGATACTCATTTAGGGAAATATATGCTGTGGCGATACCATCAATCGTACCACTGTTCAGGCTATATTTTTTTTGTACTTTTGCCCAAATTATAGGAAGCAATTATGGCAAAATTCGGGCAAACATGGTGGGGCGAAAACTGGTTGAATGCCCTATCTAACATTGATTACTCAAATCGCCTGCCGCGTGGAAGAGCCTATGCAGGTAACGGATCAGTTAAAGATATTACCATACGTGGAAATGCAATCCATGCAAAAGTTCAGGGGAGCAGGGTAAAACCCTATGATGTAACTTGTGAAATACCTGAGTTTTCAAAAAAAGAAAAAGAACAATTGATGGATGAGATACTCAGTAACCCGATGATTCTATCCGGATTGATAAATCAAGAATTGCCGGTAGAGCTGCATGATATTGCCCAAAAAAATGGCATAAAAATCTTCCCTGAAAGCTGGAAAGATATTAGAATGGATTGTTCCTGTCCTGATTGGGCTGTTCCCTGTAAACATATCGCTGCGGTCATCTATATCATTGCCAATGAGATAGATAAAAATCCTTTTGCTGTGTTTAACTTACATGGGCTGGATATCCTGGCAGAAATAGAAAAATCAGGGTTTGTTAACATGGATAATAAAGCAGGGATACCCCAAACAAAAAACATGATCCATGAAAAAGCTGAAATCAAAACATCAGAAAAAAGCATTACAGAAAAGGAATCCATTGATTTTTCAAAAATCCCGGAACTAAAAAATGATCTGTTATCCCTGCTGGATGATAAAACCATTTTTGCTTCAGCAAATTTTAAACCCTTCCTGAAAAAAGCATACAACAAAACATCACGGGAAATTGAAAAGTATATGGAGATCCCTGAAGATACCGGTGGTATTGATTTTTTTAGTGAGTATGAAAAATACCGCAATGCAAAAATCATCATCAGCAACAATTTATTATTTAATGATACCATTCTGTATGGGGATAAAGATGAAATGCATTTCAGCAAGGAAAAGGGATTCAGACAACTCGTTGATTATTTACAAGCCATTCCCGGTAAATACACAGACAGGTTATCCACGCATCTGAAAGCGATACATACAAGTTACCGGTTTTCATTAATACTACTGAAACAATGTGCTTATATCCCACAAATCCTGAAACTTGAGAAAAATACATACAGGATCAGGCAAATACCGGCATTAATCAACGCCCAGGTAGAAGACAGTTTCGATAAAATGTTGAATATCACACCCGAAAATTTGATCGAAGTAAGCAGTAAATCTCAAAAAGTAAAATACCTTGAACCACGTGAACAATTGATAATGTTAACATCACTGTTCCTTAACCATTTTGTTAGCAGGTTTTATGGAAGCGGGTTAAAGGATTATTCCCCACAAATAGAGATTCAGCGCTTCTTTTTTGATAACGAATTAAATGCCTTTAACCAGATTGGGGAAAAAGGAATACCGGAAGCCATCTATAAATGGTTGGGTAATTTTTACTTATCAAGCCATGATTTTACACCTGTTATTAAAGTTGATGAAGCAGATAACAATCAGTTTGTTGTTTCATTGCATGTGGATAACACAAAAGATAGTGGTAAAAACCTTATCCCCCTCAACAAATTTTTGGAACAGAAAAAGTACATAAATCACAGGTTTACGGTACTTGAGGCACTTAACAATTTATCCAACCATTTCACGGACCTGAAAACAGTGATAGCTGCATCAGGAAAAAAAGAACTGTTATACAATAACTCTAATTTCACGGCCATATTTTTTGATATCATACCAAAAATTAAGCTGCTCGGCATAAAGGTTTTATTACCCAAGTCCCTTAAATATCTTGCACGTCCCAAGGCTTCTTTATCTTTGCAGACATCTGACTCAGACAGCAAAACAGTGTCTTTCCTTGATCTGGAAAGCATGCTGGATTTCGATTGGACCATTGCACTGGGCGATAAGCAGGTGTCTGTTGAAGAATTTAAGAAAATTGTGAAAAATTATTCCGGTATTGTCAAAATTAAAGATCAATATGTACACATAGACAGCAATGAGGTGCAAAAATTGCTTAATAATCTTGAAAACAAACCTGAATTAAATTCACAGGAACTACTCAAAACCGGATTGAGCGAAGAATATGAATCAGCAAAAATTTCAATATCACCAAAGGCTAAAAAAATCATTCAGGAACTGTTTAAAACAGAAAAAGTTGACATCCCAAAAGACCTGTGTGCCGAATTAAGGCATTATCAGGAAAATGGATACCAGTGGTTGTATAAAAACAGCAAAGCAGGTTTTGGTAGCATAATTGCCGATGACATGGGATTGGGGAAAACCATACAGGTGATCAGCGCTATCCTGAAATTTAAAGCTGAAAATAAACTCACAAAAAACAAGGGTCTTATTATTGTTCCAACAACTTTGATAACCAACTGGACAGAAGAAATAGCAAAATTTGCCCCTGACCTGAAAGCCGGTATTTACCATGGCCCTGCCAGAAAACTGGAACTTAATGATATTGATGTAATTATTACCACTTATGGCATCATCAGAAGTGATGTGAAAATTTTCAGCAAGAAAAAATGGGCATTTGTGGTTATTGATGAAGCACAAAACATCAAAAATCCCTCGACAAGTCAAACAAAGGCAGTGAAAAAACTCAAATCCCCGGTAAAAATTGCCATGACAGGTACCCCAGTAGAAAATCGCCTGCGCGAATATTGGAGCATTTTTGATTTTGTAAATAAAAAATACCTTGGATCGGTAAAATATTTCAATAAGGAATTTGCTCAACCCATAGAACATGACAGGGATCAGGATAAACTTGAAAAATTTAAAACCATAACATCTCCTTTTATTATCCGAAGGGAAAAAACCGATAAAAATATCATCAGCGATTTGCCTGATAAGATTCAGAATGATAAATATGTCAGTCTTACTGAAGACCAAACTGCCATATACAAAAATGTGGTGGACAATATGTTTTCCGAAATTAAAAAAATAAATCCGGAGGATACGATTAAACGCGGCGGAATGGTACTAAAACTCATGACAGCATTAAAACAAATCTGCAATCACCCTGCGCAATTTTTAAAGAAAGATGATTTTACCCCTGAATTATCCGGGAAAACTATGATGTTGCTGAATTTATTGGAAAAAATTTATGAAAACAATGAAAAAGTGCTGATTTTTACGCAGTATAAGGAAATGGGGGGAATTCTGGAAAACATCATTTATAATGCCTTCAAAACAAAGCCTTTGTTTTTGCACGGTGGGACACCACGCAAAAAACGGGATTTGATGGTATCGGATTTTCAAAACAAACCGCATGTAAAAACCTTTATCCTCTCGATAAAAGCAGGTGGTACGGGCCTTAACCTGACTGCTGCCAGTAATGTGATTCACTATGATCTGTGGTGGAATCCCGCAGTAGAAAATCAGGCTACAGACAGGGCATTCAGAATAGGACAAAGGAAAAATGTCATGGTGTACCGGATGATTTCAAAAAACAGTTTTGAAGAAAAAATCAATGCCATGATCAACCACAAAAAGGAAATTGCTGCACTTAGTGTGGCTAAAGGTGAAAAATGGATCGGGGAACTCTCCGACAATGAACTGCATGAGTTAATTAAGTTATAAATCAACTCAAGTTCACACCTGAAATATTTAAATCGCTTTTTTTACATTTGCATAAATGTATTAAATTAGGGTTTTAATAAAATAAGGAAATATGGATAAGGATGAGAATAAAACATTAACCAAGAAAATAAAAAAAGCAGAAGCAATAATTAAACAGGAAAAGGAAGATATTTTACAAATTTTTACCTCCGAGTATTCTGAAAAATTCGGCAATCCCAAAGATTTTCTTCCAATGTTCGAAGAAGATACCAAATACAAAATAAGGGCTTTAAATTTACCCAAAACTTATTTACAACATTACCTGAATAAAGTTTGCGAAATTTACGGGCCTTTTTCCGAAGACCAGCCAAATAAAAAAGAAAAATATTACGGCAACGACTTTTACATGAAATAAAACAGACTTATAAATCTATAAAATCCATTGATTTATACCCATCTCCGCTTCATCACACCTGCCAGGTTTTTGTGCTTATAATTTTGCAATTATTGCATTAGAAAACAATAGTTTGAATTTATCGACAAATACTAAAGCATAAGTCCACAGTTTCTTGTTAATAATTCTTTGGTTTTCATATTATTTAGGCATTATTATTGCTTATTTTTGAATGTAAAATAAATTGTAGTATCTTGTTATATCGAAACTAATAAAATGACAAAACAATTTAGATATATTCTGATATTTGCAATCATCCTTTTTGCTTCATGCAACAGCAATAAAGATGATTATGCAATAATTCAGGAAAATACCACAGCTAAACACAACACCAAAGTTTATGAAACGGGGCGTCTTGTCCCTGCTGACATTTCAGAAAATGTTCGTGTTCCATTAATTGTAGGCTTAATTGATAAATCAGATGAAGCACAAAACTGGCTGCATATGGAAACAGAAACTTATTGTGAATCTTATGGTCTCTTGTACCTCCAGCCTGATTATAAACAATTTCCGGATGTACTGAATCGTAAATACATCAGATATAGAGACGATGAAGGTAAAATGCATAAATTAAATGTAAAAAATCTCACAGAATCATATGAAGAAGGTTTTGTCTTGTGTAAACCAGATACTACAGCCGTATTTATGCCCTGGGATTCCAGTTCCATACATTTTGATGCAGCCGCTGCTGAAGCATATTTCCAGTTTACATACAAAGACACTGTTCAGGACATCAACCCAAATTATTCGGCAGAAGATTATAAAAAAATGTTTCCTGAATTAAAAAGCACAGTAAACAACAAGTATGATTTTGAAAACATCATCAGACAAATGAAAAACCGCAATGTTGATTTTCGCTTCGAAACCGGCATGAAAAACCGTAGCATTGTAGAAGCCTTTTACACTTTCAAATACCTGGTAGAACAGGATAATATGGAAATGATTGCACATAACATGATACATTACCCATTGAAAGTATACTCAGGAGATAGAGAAATAGAAATAAAGAAACCCAAATCATTTATTCAAAAAGCAGACAAAATTATATCCGGGGATTTGAAAAATGCCATTGTTGAAGGAACTGTTTTCAATATAAAAGCGGATAAAAGCATATTTCATCTTAACGACAAAGATGTTTCTTTTGATAAAAAGGATAACAAAATTGTCGTTGTTGCCATCAACATTAAGCAAAATGATTTTAATTGATATTGTACAATCCACTTTATTATATTCAACCAAAGGATTACAACATATTTCTTAACCCGCTTTTTTGAATGCAATTTTTTTGTATTTTTAAAGCATATCAATTCATGGGTTCTTTATGAAAAAAATAATGCCTTTAATTGCAGTTTTATTTGTTTGTTTATGTTGCCCTACACTAAGTGCTCAGACCGAGTTAAAGCTCCTTGATGGAAAACAGTTAAGAATTGAAGATCACATGATGGATACAGCTTCATCTATTTTTTACTATAAGCTTAAACTGCCTTCAGGAAAAATAAAAACACGTTCGGTAATGCTGGAAGATGTATTTTCATTAACGGACAGCCTTGGCAATGAAAATGTGATGTACAGCCCTGCTGATGATGATGATTTAAGTATAAAGCAAATGCGGCACTATATGCTCGGATATGGTACAGCAACAAATGAACACAACCCGTGGTGGGTAATGGCAGGAGGTTTTGCCGTTGGTACCGGTGGGATGATGGTATCTAAAAATCCGATTTTCAGTCCACTTATACCTGTGGCATACGTTGGAAGCATCGCATTGGTAAAACCCAATAAAGCCCGTATTATTTGGGAGCACCCGGAATTTGAAGGAGATGAGGATTTTATATATGCATATCAGCAAGCCGCAAAAAACAAAAACCTTAAATATGCCATCATCGGTGCCGCTGAAGGTGCCATTGTCGGAGCCTTGCTTGGTGTACTTACGGGTTATTATAATTGATTAATTTACTTTTTAGAGCATCTTTAAAAAAGCATGTAAAAGAAAAAGCAAGATACATCTAAGTTTATATGGTACATCTGTTTTACAATCAAGCTTGTCCAAAAATGATCATTCACAAAAACAGAAACATACAATCATTTAACAAACGGATTGGACAAAGCTTCTGCACCAATACTGCTTTTCGGGCCATGACCGGGGTATAAAGTATAATCATGTGGCAAGCTTATCAACTGATCTTTTATTGCCTGTATCAATTTATCATAACTCCCGCCAGGTAGATCGGTGCGACCAATGGAGCCCAGAAATAAGGTATCTCCACTGAAAACGGATTTACTTTTTTTATGGATAAAAACCAGGCTCCCTGGCGAATGACCCGGTACTTGCCTGCATTGTAATGTGATGCTGCCGGTACAAATTTCATCACCGGCATTAAGGTTTTTACCCGGTGTGGCAGGTGGGTCTATTTCCAATCCGAAAGCCTGTGCATGCAACTCAGCATCGTCAATTAAAAATTTATCAGCAGGATGTACTTCCGGTAAAATACCATATTCACGCTGAATCCATCCCGTACCGGCTACGTGATCAATATGTCCGTGTGTTAACAACACCCTCTTCAGGTTCAGGTTATGCCCGGTGATAAAACCTTTAAACACGTTCCTTTCTTCCTCGTTCATCATGGCAGGATCAATGACAACCGCTTCATTATCATCGCCATACAGCAGGTAAGTGTTTACATGAAACGGGTTAAAATCAAAAATTTTTATTTGCATTGTATTCGTATTTTATCAATATTTTCAGGTACTTTTCGTTTCCAGCGCCGGTGACTCCATAACCAATAGGCAGGCTCTTCGTGCAACACCGACTCCAGCTTTTGCATGTATCTGCATGTTAATGTCCCGGGCGGATCAGTATCAGGATCAAACGGAATTTCTTCGAGCCTGACAACATAGTGTCCACGTTTTTCCTTGCGGACATCCACAAAGATCTGCGGGATATTCAGTTTCCGGCCGTATGCCTCAGGGCCATGAATACATGGTGTATCCTGATGCATAAATTTTATCCAGTGGCATTTTGTCATGTTGCTTGGGGTCTGATCTGCTGCCATAATAAAACCCACAGGAACACCCTGATCCTGAGAAAAAGCTTCCCTGGTTTGCTGTACAGGAATCAATTGCATCCCTGTCCTGGTACGTTTTTTATACCCGTATTTTTCACTATACTTATTCTTCAGCGGCAGGTACAATGATACACATTGATGTTTCAACAACAGATTAAAACATTGCATACCCCACTCCCAGTTTCCGTTGTGGGTAGCCAGAAAAATGACATTTTTATTGTCATCAGCATATTTACCGGCAACTTCCGGGTTGATTATCCGGTACCTGCGGCATAGTTTATCAGGTTTACAAGTCATGCCTTTGGCAGTTTCAAAAAACACATCCGTCAGATGCCGGTAAAACCGTTTTTGAATTTGTTTTATTTCACGCTGGGATTTTTCAGGAAAACTGTTTGCCAGATTATTATAACTTACCTTTCGCCTGTAGCCAATTATATGGTACATCAAAAAAGCCAGAATATCCGATTTTACATACATCAGCCAGAAAGGTGTGACAGCCTGAAAATTAACAAATAACCTGAAAAATATATACTCCAACCAATGCTTCATTTATTCATAATTGTTTTAACCGGTAATTGGCAACCTCGTGGAACAAAAATAGAAAAAACAGGCCAATTCCTGGTATTATTGTCACTGAAATCTTTCATTCACAGAATATTTGATTGGGATGCCCCAGCGAATACCCATTTCCAGGTTATGGGCAAACATTTTAGGCCGTGC
>JBNJGX010000028.1:13842-16550 GCA_051748025.1 Bacteroidota bacterium | reverse complement strand
TAACAAATATCCGAACATAATAACAGCCGGGGCTGCAAAAGCAATGATATAAAACTGCAAGAAACCCTTAAAATCAAGAATACCCAGATAAAATAATCCAAGACCGGCAAAAATCAGGATTCGTAAAAACAGGTCTTTCAGAAAAGTTGAGGCACTGGCTTTGTACAACATTCTCAGGTATCCGTCAAACAATATATAATACAATGAGGCAAAGATCATTGGGATTAAATAGTAAATATTTTCGACCAGCAAAGGAGATTTTTCAATGTTTGTGGCTATAATGTAATCTTTTAACAGGAAAAAAGCTGCTAAGCAAATTGTTAGTCCCAAAAAAGAAAATAACAGAAATAATTTTGCATACCCATGATGATGCTTGTCCTTTCTGAAATAAGGGAACAAACGTGTTGTAACATTTACAAATCCCAGTGTCCCAAATTGTGCCATAATAGCACTCATGGCAAGTAAAATATTAATAAGTCCCACTTGGTTGGTATCAAATAACAATGGCATTAAAAGACCTGTATTCACAAACCCAATGGCAGCTCCCAGGTATGAATATACCGAGCCTTTTATGCTTTGCCTGATTACTATACCCATGGTTTTTTATGGTCCTGTTCTAATGAATGATTGATAAATAATAGTTATTTGGTTCTATTGTATTAGTTGGCAGTAGGCAGTTAGCAGTTGGCAAAAAGGGAAATGTCTTTTGCCAATTGATAACTGCTTCATTGCCAACTAATTTGCGATCCAAATGTAAAATTAACACAAACATAGTAATTTTTTTAAATCAACTGAGATTTTGAATACAGCGGTTCCTGTTAATATTCCCAGTTTCCCTTATGCATTTCCAATATACAGGCTTCCAACAAATCAATACTTGCCTGAACATCATCTTTATGAACTGATTCCACCACCTGATGAATGTGCCGTGTTGGTATTGAAACAGCTCCGGCAATGGCACCGCTTTTGTTCATTCGCTGGATAAAGGCAGTATCCGTGCCTCCCGCAGCAAGTATTTCAGTCTGAAATTTCACTTTGTTGCGTTTGGCGGTTTCCTTCATAAAACTGATCATCCGCTGATCGGCAATGGCAGACGAATCCATAAGTTTAATAGCTGTTCCCTGGCCCAGGCGTGTTACCATTTCATGGGGCTGAGCTCCCGGTACATCATAAGCAATGGTAGTATCCAGGCCTATGCCAAAATCCGGTTCAATCTGCAAGCTGGCAACATGCGCCCCCCTTAGTCCGACTTCTTCCTGAACGGTAAAAACGGCATACAAATCGTATGGTAATTGTTTGTCTTTTAAAGCTTTCAGGGTTTCAATAAGGACAAAAACCGATATCCTGTTATCAAGCGATTTCCCGTTGTAACAGTCTCCCATGCGGATGCAATTTCTTTCGCGGGTCACAGCATTTCCTGGTTCCACGATTTTTTCCAGGGCTTCTTTGCTCATGCCTGTATCAATAAAATAATCTTTGATTTTGGGATTTTTCTTTTTTTCCTCGTCTTCCATTACATGTACCGGCTTTGAGCCCATTACACCTATAATATCTTTTTTGCCATGCACAACAACCCTTTGTGATGTCAGTGTTTTTGGGTCAAATCCGCCGATACTGGTAAAACGCAAAAAACCATTGTCTTCGATATGGGTAACCAAAAATCCGATTTCATCCATATGCGCTGCTATCATGAGTTTTTTGTTTCCTTTTCCTTTCCTGAAGGCAGTAAGGTTTCCCATGTTATCAATGCTTATATCATCGGCAAGCGTACTGATCTGTTCACGAACCAGGTTGCGGATTGTTGTCTCAAAACCACTAACCCCGGGTGCTTCACTAAGTGCTTTCAACAAATTAAAATTCACATTATCCATAAATTTCTTTTTAATATTTTTCTTAAAGCTATGTTTTTTGTTTTAACAAGAACACGAGTAGTTAATAAAAAATTCCAAATTTTCAAGCACCAAAATACAAACAATTTCCAAATTACAAGTACCAAATAATAAACAAATTCCAAAACCTGTCCGGCTATTTAGATTTTGCGAGTTGGCGAGTTGGCGATGGGGCGATAGGGCGAGTTGGCGAAGGGGTAATCATTTGACTTTATTTTCCATTTTTCCTTGTTATTAATCATGTTTACCAGAATTGATAAGATATGATCGTATTTATCGGATAACTTATCATATCTTTCTTTTGAAATATATTGACAATCTAAAGAAATATCTAATCATAGAATGGTTTCATCGGCTTCGGTTTCGGAATCGTTTTATTTATAGACAAAAGTCTTCAGATAACGTCTTCTTAGCCAGGCCTCAACAATGTTACTGACCACTGAACGGGATGATTTTCTGATTTGACTTGTTAAATCGTATTTTTCCTCAAGAGGAAAATCTTTAGTCATTAAAAAAATCTCCATTGCAGCCTCATACGCCAATTTGTACACTTCCAGTTCCCTTGCTGAATTAATAACTTTCATGGTATAATTTATTTGGTTTAATTCGTTCGCCATCTCGAATTTTCGCCAACTCGCCCCATCGCCAGCTCGCTCGCACACTGCCTTGTCATAATTTATTTATAACATTAGCTTTTGATTTAAACTTTTATCGGGCGACTTTATTTCCATGGCCAACAGAATATCGTTGTGTTTCTTCAATGCATTAACAACAGATTCTGGTTTTACACCCGGCAAATGCTGAAACTGCAGGAAAAAA
>JBNJGX010000028.1:0-13742 GCA_051748025.1 Bacteroidota bacterium | reverse complement strand
TTTATTTCCATGGCCAACAGAATATCGTTGTGTTTCTTCAATGCATTAACAACAGATTCTGGTTTTACACCCGGCAAATGCTGAAACTGCAGGAAAAAATCAAATTGTTTAAGTTTTGGTTCCAGCAATCCTGATTCTGATTTGTTAGATATCAGCCTGCAAACCCCTTGCTGTTCCTCGCTGATATATGCATAACAAATATATTTTCCGGGATTTTCCTTGTTTTCTTCCCATATTTTCAAAGGATCAGCACGTTTAAGCTGTATGTCCAGTATATCATTTATTACCCATGACAATCTATAGGCATCCTCACTGGAGGCTATTGCAATCAGGTAAAATTCAGTTTCAGGTGTGTGTTTCAATCGTTTAGCTTTGACCACGGGAAAATATTCTTTTGGTGTAAATATACGATTAAATCGCAAGATCATCAAGTGCTGAAGATGCAGCATTTTGTTCAGCTTCTTTTTTTGACCATCCTTTTCCTTTTGAGATATAGATATTGTTTACCAACACATGTGATTCAAAATGGGGAACAGATTCATTTTCCTCAATTTGTTCAAAAGTATCAAATTCAATATCCCATTTTTTATCCTGCACCAGGTGAAAAAGGGCAGATTTATGATCATATTCTACCTGCAGTATTTTATCCTGATCAAATTCAGGAATGAATTTATTTTCTATAAACCGGCAACAGAATTTATAGCCCCTGTCAATATAGACAGCCCCCACCAAGGCTTCCAGGGCATTTCCAAAGATGCTTTCAGTTCTATTGCAAGATTCATCTCCTGTGATCAGCAAGTCAGGGATTCCCATTTTTACAGCGATTTTATTCATGCTTTTTCGCTGAACCATATTTGCCCTTATCAATGTTAATGTTCCTTCATCAACATCAGGACAAGCTTTGTAGAGATAATCAGATACAACGGCATCAATGATGGCATCGCCAAGAAATTCAAACCTTTCGTTGTTGAGTTTACTTTTGGATGTTATAATACTGGCCGATTTGTGTCTCAGAGCTGTTTTATATAGATAAATATCACGTGGGTAAAATCCCATCAAATGTTTTAACTGACCACACAATTGTTTATGCTTTTTCCTGCATAGAAACAAAAGCCTGATCGATCTGAACACGTTGAATTTATTTATCAAATGATTTAAAAATAACGGATGTGTTGTGGCCTCCAAATCCAAATGTATTGCTCATGGCAACATTAATGTCTTTTTCCTGTGCTTTATGAAGTGTCAGGTTAAAGCGCTTATCAATGTTTTCATCCCATTTTTGGTGGTTAATGGTTGGTGGTGCCAGGTTGTTATTAATGGCAAGGATACAAAGTATTGATTCCAGTGCTCCTGCCGCACCAAGTAAATGACCCACCATTGATTTACTGGAGCTTATGTTCATGTCGAAACTGTGATCACCAAAAACAGAATGAATCCCTTTCAGTTCAGCAACATCTCCGGTTGGTGTGGCAGTGCCATGCACATTGATGTAATCAATTTTTTCCGGGTTCAGTTTGGCATCATCGAGCGCCCTTTTCATTACAAGTGAGGCTCCGCTACCATCAGGATCCGGTGCTGTAACATGATGCGCATCGGCAGCCATGCCACCACCGACAAGTTCAGCAATAATAGGTGCACCACGTTTTACAGCGTGTTCATATTCTTCGAGAATAATGGCTCCGGCACCTTCTCCCATAACAAAACCATCACGCGTTGCACAAAACGGCCTTGAAGCGGTTTTATATTCTTCATTGTTTCTGGAAATGGCCTGCATAGAACCAAACCCACCAAGTCCGGCTTCATTAATGGCTGCTTCAGAACCCCCTGTAACAAAAGCATTTGCTTTCCCCAGGCGGATGTAATTGAAAGCATCAATAATGGCATTTGATGATGAAGCACAAGCTGATACAGTGGCAAAATTAGGCCCTCTGAATCCATACTTCATGCTGATATGTCCCGCTGCAATGTCAGCAATCATCTTTGGGATAAAGAACGGACTAAACCGTGGTTTCATGTCATTTTTGATGAAATTTTTCATCTCATCAATAAGTGTATCCAGGCCTCCGATGCCGGAAGCCCAGATTACACCAACATCATCTTTCTCAAGTTCTTCACCATCAAGTAAACCTGAACTGTCAATGGCCTCGGCTACTGACACCAATGCATACTGAGTGAAACGATCCAATTTACGAACCAATTTACGGTCAATGTGTGCTTTGGCATCAAAATTTTTTACCTCACAAGCAAACCGGGTTTTAAAAGGAGATGCATCAAAATGCGTTATCCAATCAGAGCCGGACTTGCCTTGCGATGCAGCATCCCAAAGCTCAGGAATATTGTTGCCCAAAGGCGAAACGGTACCTATTCCTGTAACAACAACACGTTTTAGGTTCATAAACTTTAGTTTCTGTGATGGTTAATAATTCTTACTTGGTGTTTTCTTCAATGTACTTTATGGCGTCACCAACCGTACCGATCTTTTCAGCTTCTTCGTCAGGAATTGAAATGTCAAATTCTTTTTCAAATTCCATGATAAGCTCTACCGTGTCCAGTGAGTCAGCGCCTAAATCATTGGTAAAACTTGCTTCGGGAGTGACTTCATTTTCATCAACCCCTAATTTGTCAACAATAATACTTTTTACTTTTGATGCAAAATCAGACATAGTTTTAATTTTATGTTAATACTAATTTTGAGTTCTGTTTCGAGCTTACAAAGAAACAAATTTATAAATTATATTTCCAAATAAAACAGAACTTTTTTGATAAGATATTTTTCTTTTATTTTGAGGGTTAAATTATTAAATCATGAAAAACATTGCTGTATTTGCATCCGGGTCAGGGACAAACGCTGAAAACATAGTTAATCATTTTGCTGATAACAGGAACATTTGTATCGTTTTGATACTGAGCAATAAAAAGCATTCAGGGGTACTGAATAAAGCCAAAAAGCTCGGAGTTGAGCATGCCTTTATTGATAATAAAAACATCAAAGATGGTGATTTTCTCATCAGGTATTTGTCAGATTATAATATTGATTTGATTGTTCTGGCCGGATTTTTAGCGCTTATTCCTCCGCAACTTGTCAATGCATACAAAAACCGGATCATTAATATCCACCCGGCATTATTGCCAAAATACGGTGGCAAAGGCATGTATGGTGATCGTGTGCACCGTTCAGTACTTAACAATAAAGATGCTGAAAGCGGCATCAGTATTCATTATGTGAATGAAAAGTACGATGAAGGAAATATAATTTTACAGGCACGATGCCCTGTGCATTCCAACGACACTCCCGAAACGCTTGCAGATAGGATACACAAGCTTGAATACAGGTATTACCCGCAATGCATTGAGCAACTTATTGATCTGGATTTGATATAAACCGCCATTCCAGGTCTTTCCAATAATCACCTGCATAATCAATCCCTACCCTTGGTGCAGTGGAATAATCAGATTTAAATCCATCATCTAAAAGATAAATACGTGGTGATGAACAGAGGTTTTCATAATTAAAACTTTTATCAATACGCAGGGCTTTGGTTACCCTTCCGGGGCCTTTTATGTCTTTTACGCCTCTTATCAGAGCAGCTTGTGGTTCATTTTTATTCCCGGCAACAATATTCATCATCCAGTACATTCCATATATAAGGTATATATATAGTATGCCTCCCGGGTAATACATCGGATCGGTGCGTTTTGTGCGTCCTTTTCGTGCATGACAAGCTTTGTCAGCTTCTCCACGATAGGCTTCTGTTTCTGTGATACGGAAATATGCCTTTTTTGTCCCTGAGTTTAACACAATAATTTTTCCCAGCAAATCAGGAGCGAGGTTAAGTACATCCCGGGCAAAAAAATCATTTTGCAATTTTTGGAGATTGTCAGATTGTGGGTTTACATTCATTATGAAAAAGATCAATACATTATCTTATCTTCAAAATCATTCCAGGTTTTAAAAACCACCTCAGCTTCATCCTGCATCATTTGCCGGGTTGGTATAGACCGTTCGCGGAAAGGTTTTTTAAGCTCATCATAAATAAACCCATCACTAAAACCGGCTTTTGCTGCTTCTTCACGTCCGGAGGCAAAATACAATTTTTCGATCCGGGCCCAGTAAATTGCGCCCAGGCACATCGGACATGGCTCACATGAAGCATAAATTTCACAACCAGAAAGGTCAAATGTATTCAGTTTATTTGTTGCTTTTCGGATGGCATTTATTTCAGCATGAGCTGTCGGATCATTTGTACGTGTCACCGAATTAGAGGCTTCGGCAATGACTTTGCCATCTTTTACGATTACAGCACCAAAAGGGCCGTTCCCTGAAGGAATATTCTCTTTTGCCAGTTGAATGGCTTTTTTCATAAATTTTTCCTGAAACATAGTTTTATGATTTATACCCCATAAAAGTAATGAATAAAAATAAGCTACAAAACTTGCACCGGTAGAAGTTTCCAATGTATCTTCATTAAGCATGCTCACGCTGGCAATGATAAAGAATGCAGCAAAAAAGTATTTTTTCATGCCATTTTTCCTTATCACAGGCATTATCCACCCCAGCAAAAATAAAATAAAACCGGGAATACCAAATGCAATAAGCATGGTTAGATACTGATTATGTGTACGTCTTCTGTATTCCGGTAACAGTGGGGTGTTGTCTTCC
The DNA here is from genome assembly GCA_051748025.1 of Bacteroidota bacterium. Lineage (GTDB taxonomy): Bacteria > Bacteroidota > Bacteroidia > Bacteroidales > ML635J-15 > JAQIBY01. Next base: position 9,082 of record JBNJGX010000028.1, on the reverse strand, counting down.
CTGTACTGGTGTTTAAAACAATCATTCACGTCGCCGGTGCCAACCCCGGTAAGCAAATTATTACTTGCTATGCGCCATCCTGTTTCCAGATAAATCAGACGCTGTATCAAAGATTTACCGGAAGGATTACCGCCGGTATAGTAAACATGCACCTGCCAGATGAGGGTATATATCCTTGAGTTTATTTTGTTTTGATCTATGAACCGGTGATTTGTAACGCCCGATTCTATGGCCTTTATTTCTCGTTGGCTTAACTCATTGACAGCCTCGGCATCCTTGAATTCCCCTTTGGATGTAAGGTAGCGTATCAAAATATGCTTAATTTCATATCCATTTTGGGATAAGGAATCATATTTAACCTTACTACGCTTATTCCAGGCTTTTTCAAGCTCATTGAAAGCCAAAAACCTGTAAACATAATTTCCGTTTTCAAGTAATTTTGAATGTAAATTATGTGTATAATTATTGCCCCGGCTTGTTTCTAAATTCAATTCTTGAGGGTAAGGATTATCAGGGTGATAGAAATCATATATTTGTTTACCGGTAAAAGCAGCTACAAGGAGTGGAACAGCAATAACAAACGCAAAAATCAAGCGTTTTGTGATTGTGTTTTTAATGGTTTTGTGATATAATATTACCATAATCACAAAGGTAATCAGGGTAATGCCAAGGCCTGTTATTACCTGCATTGTGACCATTGAAGCTATGTTCAAAACAATGCTAAGCAGGTATGCAACACGCAGATAAACATTATTTGTATGTTTGAATAACCACAGCGCCACGAAAATTGCCAGCGACATCATCAAGCTTAACCGAATATGATTAATAAAAACAGAATAGTCCCTGGGATTAACGATTTCGTTGCCCATTAAGCCTGCTTTTGCCAAAAACACAAATACCCCGGAAATGAACATTACAGACAGAAAAACATGCAACACTACATTTCTTCCAAACCTGTTAAGTGCCGGCAGGGATGCAATAAATACGGGTAAAAAAAGCAAAGGTAATTTTTTCCTCAGGTCTTCGGTGGCATAATCAAAATTACCAGTATTCCAAAGCCATACAAGATGCAACACATAGATTAAGACAAACCACCAAACCTCTGAATTTGCTTTCAGGCGCTTTTTGTAGGGAAAAACAAATGCCCCAGCTATCCACACCAACCCAACAAGCATGATGGAGATGCTGGTAAACAAATTAGAAAAAGGAATGCTGGCGGTAAGGCAGCATAATGTAAACAAATATAAAAGCTTGAAAGGCCGTTCAAGCTTATTATTATACATATAATTATTTACCATAATGATGGATAAACATAAAAAAAATTATGAAACATCAAAAATACAAAAATTCAGGCAATAGGGGATTATTTGATGAGCAAGAAACCTAATACAAACCCAACTATGAAACACCCCTGCGTTTACATCATGATCAACAGATTGCGTCGCTACGCTCGCAATGACTCGGCTTCGTAGGGTGGGTAGTTGAATTGACAAACCACCGATGCGAAAGAATTAATAGAAGGCCCCTTAAGTACAAAGATAACAAATTTTAAAACAAGGATTCTGAGACAATTTCTTTATACCCCAACACGAGGTTACAACCCATACGAATATTCAGGTTTCTGGTGGATTGCGGGAAAATTGCCCCGAAGAGATTATCCGTAACAAGGTAATACTGAAGGAATGCACCACGAATGGTAAACCCAATTCCAAAATTATTGTATTTATTATTCATCATTGAATAGCTCAGGTGACCAGAAAGCCAATCTGTAACATTAGAGTTGGCTGATAAAGTAAAGCTGCTCATGATATCCTTCCGGTAAAATTCCATGCGATAGAGGGCACCAAAATCAAGCATTTCGTGGAAATGATATTTTCCGCCAAGGTAAAGGTCTGTAGGCAGCCATGTCAGATAACTGTTATCATTATCGGCGGGGGCAAATATGTTTAATACGGAATCACCAAATTCTTCCATGTGTTCCTCAAACTCTTCATCATCTTCAAAGAAATCCACTTCTATGCCTCTAAAACCAAAAGTGCCATCGGTGGATAGTGAAAACGGATTATCATTCCAGCTAATAAAACCAAGGTCGTTGACACTGAAATAAGCTGTATAATCTTCCATAAACGTATATTTGGCGCCAATATCAATGGCAAAACCCGGGTTGCTAAAATTGAAAGGGTAGCTCAGGGGATTATAATTTTCCAGGGCCTCCTCATCAAGTTCCAGGCCTGTGCTGTCATCATTATGAAAGTAATTAAAATTGGCAGGTGTATTGCTGTGAATTTGCATGTCAGCAACAGCCGTGATCGTGTAATCTTCCTGCCCGGTGTAAAGGCTCAATTCATTAACATCTGACTGCACATTGGACATGCCGAATAAAATTTTCCCACGTCCGCCTACTTCAAGGTTATCCATTATCTCTGTAGTAAACCCACCTGCAATTTCACGATAGTGTAAAAATTGAAAGCCAAGGCCACTGAGGTCAATTTTTTCATCGTTTTTTCTGTAATGGTTATTCCCGTACCAAACCATGCCGAATAAGTCTTCCGGAAGGCTGAGGCCAAAATCAATCTTTTCGGTGATATTAATAGTCAGGTAAGCATCATTGTCTGTTTTCATCCCGAAATGTATTAGATCAAAATGTGCCTGAAAATGCATATGGTTGGTTTCCCTGAGGTTATCCATCAGGTTTTCCGGGTCCAATACCAGGGAATCGGATAATTCGCCGGTGCCGTGATGGATAAAATCATTGTATTGAAAACCATTGTTGGAATAATTAAAATACATGGTTGGCGGCACCTGTCCCACAATTGGTATTAATAAGCCTCCAATCGTAAAATCATAATCAATATTAAGGCTTGGGTTCATATAGGTGTTCTGCGACAGCCTGTCCATAAAATAAAATGTTTGCCCCTGTTGGGCTGATAAACCATTATGCAGGGTCAGAAACACCACTACGATAATTAAAAACTTATTGATATTTTGCATGACAAATTTTTTAAAAAATACGTTACTAATCAGTGAAACTTAGTTAAAAACGGTTAAGATCAGTTAAGATCGGTTACGACAAACCGTGAAGTGTTATTATAAAACACAAACTTCTCGTAAGGAATACCCTTTCTCATAAGCAACCGATATTAACTATTATTAACATTTATTAACCGTTTTTAACAAAAATTATTATGACTGATTGATTACAAAAATACTTAATCAGTTAATTTATTGTGTCCAGATCAACTTCGATATCGAGGTCGGCTTCAACAGCCACACTGAAATCCACACTGTATTCGGGATAGACTTTAATAAGCTCATCGTTTGATGCATTTGTTGTAGAAGATTCAGCCTTATACAATAAATATTCCGTACTCATTAATTTATCCAGCATTTCGCCTGTAACCACAATATCAGTTACTTTTTTCGTTTTGCTTATTACTTTACCATCACTGTCAACCTCAGCAGCAGAAAGAACCTCTGTGCCTGTTTCCTTTAAGACTGAATCCAGTACCATGTGGTTTTCATCAAGAAAATAAGCCTGGGTTTTGGCTTCAACAGGCAGGCCGTTTTCAATTGTAAGCCTGAGCATCAGCCACTCAATGACCTCCGGGTCTTCAAATTCATCTTCAAGTTTGAAGTCTGTGGTATCCAGACCATGAAACCGGTCAATATAGCCCCATAAAGGCAGGTCAACCTCTATGTCAGCAATAAATTTTGAGTCATCCCAGACAAAATTATTATGGCTTGCGTCACCATATGGATTTGTATGGGCATGAGCAATAAATTTAAACCAGGCAGGCCTTTGTTGAATAATATCACTTATATTGCTGTTATTTTTGTCAAGTATCAGGCTATCTCTGATAAATGTACCAAAGTCTGTTGCATAGGTAATATTAAAAGGATCCAGGGAATCCATGGGTAAACCCGCACCATAATCCTGCAGATCATAGGTTTCATTATGATATGTACTATGGGCAAATACGGAATCAAAATAAAAATTGGCCGGGATGCCATATGAATTTTTATAATATACTTTAAATCTCGGGTCTTCAAACCGGAAATCATCCATATCCCAGTTGTCACCCGGGTCAAAAAGGTCAATATCAATTTTGCCGCTCTCATAAATCAGTGTATTGTGACCAAAATACCCAAACATGGCTTCGTGGTCGGGGTTTATCAGGTCGGCCTGAAAATCAAGGTTCCCTGTGTTATTACCACCGGAATGTACAAAGCGAATTTGCAGCTCAACAGGGATTTCATTATAGCCAAGCGGTGTTTGTGTCATATCAACATTATATCCGGCCATGTCATTGTCCAGATCCTCATCTGAGCTGCCATAAGGCAAGAGATTCAGTGTGCGTGTAAAAGGATTTCCGTTTTTTGTAACCGTAGGCAAAGTCATGGTAATTTCAATGGCATGCTGGTAATCAGAAACCGCTGCCAGGTTAAATGTTCCGTGATCCAGCCATATGCTGTCAATTTCTGCATCAGGGTTAAAAAGGTCAAAATGCAGATCATAATTACGGGTTATTGTTAACTCATCACCAGTGCCAAATCCTGAAAAGTCAACATCTGAATCAGGAATAGATGTTGCCAGCTGTTGATTGCCGATATCCATTATTTCAGAAACGGTATCAGACTCTGCGGTTTGAAAATACATCAATGATAAATATCCGTCTTCATTTTCCTGTAACCTCCCAACCGAATCATAAACTTCCATGCCATCAGCAAGATGCAAATTGCCATATGCGATTGGAGCTGCCAGGCTGGGTTCCCAGTGTACTTCTTTATTCAATTTATCAAAATCAAAACTGTCTTTGATACAGGCATGCATCAAAAATGCAAGGCCAACAAGGATAATTGGTATAAAATATTTTCTCAGGTATCTCATAATAGAATTATTTAACTTCGTAATTATACAAAAAATTATCTTTCCCGCCAACAAACAAATTAAAATTATCGCTTGTAGGGTTAATATATGATATACTAAACGGGCTAATGCCAACCAAAGGAAATCCCGGGTGAAGTTTGCCCTTATCATTGATAAGATATATCATTTCTTTTTCTTTATCAGTTATTCCAATTTCATGCTCATTTTTTGAAAACACATAAAAGCCGGGAGGGTCACTAATAGAATTTTCAAACTTATAAGTCATGATTTTCTTTTTATTTTGGTTATAAACATTTAGTTTATTCTCGTCAAGAAATATATAATCACGCACACCATCAGAATCAAGGTCTTTATACATAAAATAATGTTGTGGGCTGCATGTTTGCAGGTTTAGTGAATCAATATCGCCGTCCATATAAATTCTCATAACTGTACCTTGTTGATTGGTTATCACAAGACTGGATTTTTGATTTTCTTTTTCTTCAAAATAAAATTTGTTAGCCTTAGACGCAGCAAACTGATATTTTGGTTGCACACGGGGTTCTCCTTTTCGGTTTAGCAAATATATCCGGTACTTATCATGAAAAACAATGTAATCTTTGTTGTCATCTTTGATATGTTGAGGTGTCTGTTCTACGGGATATTCTGATTTTTCGAATTTCCATCCAGGGATAATGTTTCCTTTTTTATTATAAAGATACATTGCCTTATTTTTGGCCGGAATCAAAATCCGATAATCACGGTCATTGTTATAATCAAACAAAGCTAAGCCGCAATTGGCAGGTGATCTGAGGTTTATTGGAAAACGTTCAACATGATTGCCCAGCCGGTCGATCAGATAAATACGGCTTCTGGTGTTAAATAAATACTGAAGTTTTTGGTTTTTATACCTGTCAATTTGGTAAATATCGCTTATTACCGGTTCATCCAGAGGATTTTTCCAAAGTATGTGCCCTTGCTGATTTATCAGGTAAATGTTGTTTTCCACATCCTGAACGAAAATTTCCTTAAGCCCGGTGTTATGATTCTCTACGACAACCGGTTTGCTTTTAAGTGGTGCATCAAGTCTGCTTTCCCATATGGTATGTGGCTTTTCATTTTGATAATTGCGATGTCTTACTACTAGGTTATGGTAAATCATTTCATCACTAACTGTCTGTTGTAATGCAATTTGTTGATGTTTTTTGACAATGTCAATGCTATTATCAAGTTTTTTATCATATTTTGTATTCATCAGGTTTGAAATCCATGCATAGGCCAGGTTGGTGTTAACATAAAAATACACATGATATTTCCTTGAGAGGTTTTCTTTAAATTCCTGATAGTTGTTATTTTTATTGATTGTACGATTAAGCAAATAATTATTAAAAAACCTGCGTAAGGCAGATTCTGAAGGGGCAAAAATCAGGGTATTATCAAGCAGGCTGCAATATTTCGGGGTGGTTTTTCCAAAAAAACTCCCCAGCAATACCTCCGGCCACTCGTCAACAGGCAGCCTGTAAACAGTATAACTATTAAAAGCATCCATCTCCATTGTGCTGATATACTCAGAGATATCCTGCTTTGTTTTTTCTGTGTAGGAGGTTAAAAAATTCCGGAGTTGTTTTTGTGCTTTGGATTCGGATTTTGTTTCTATCAACAAGTAGCTGTTCTGAAAAATATCCAATTGGTTAATATTGGTCAGAGCAAAACAAACCTGGTCATCAATCAATGAAAACAGCATTTTGTCCAGATCTGATCCGCTTGTTTCATTGAAAGACTGAATCTTATCATCATAATAGTTGGCATATTTGTGTTGATCAAGGTATGATTTGCGATAAGATATAAATGCCTCATCATTATCCAGGCTCATGGCATAAAACATGGCTGTATTTTCGGGGAGGACAGATTCAAAATCGGCACTGGTGGCTGATTGTTCCTTGATGTGGTTGAGATAATTCAGGGTAGAGTCCGGGGTAACAGCAAATCCGTTAAAACTGATCAATGATTCATTTAAACTCATATCCAGCTCAATCCAGGATGCATAATTTTTAATTGCCGGGTGATTATCTTCTGTTTCTGCTTTCAGAAAGGGCATGATAAGGTGATTAAGCCTGGAAAGCTTAATATAACAATTTACCAGTTCTTTTTTGCCTGCGGTGGCATATACTTCCTGAAATCCTTTATCATTCAGAATTGATGCCGGGGAATTACTTTGTCTGATGGCATCTTCGATTAATAACGCATTGTTGCTGAAAAAAAGATTGCCGTTAAAAATACTGTATGCATAATTATCCAATGACTGTGAACTAAAATCATATATAGTAACACCCTCATAATTTCTGGCATTTGTTTCATCTTCTTTTATTAAAGCGTTTATCTCGCGCGATACAGCCTTATTTTTAATCGATTCAGGAATTTCGGCAATAAACATATATCCGATCTTACGTTTACCTATGTCATGAACCGAAACCACCAGGTTCCCCCCGGATAATAATTCTCTGATCACATCGTGTTCTGCAGAGATACTGTCAAGCCATGTCATCTTATGACTTAATTTATTAAAAGCCGGTGCATTGGTCAGGTCTTTCCAAAATGCGGGTTGCGTTTCCAGGTAATTGATAAGTTTAAATGGTTCATTGATTTTGAGGAGCATATTAGCATCAACAGGGACAAGACTGATGTTTTGGCTAATCTGCGGATCACTTCTTTTAAACTCAGATATCAATAAACCTGCAAGCAAAATAAATACAGCAATACCAGCGATTAATATGATGTGTTTTCTTTTCATCAAATATGTATTTTTTCTAAAAGTCCAACACCTGTTATCAAAATCAAATCCCTTGGTTTTTTAAATTGTAAAATCTGTAAAAAAAAATTAGCTTGCAAGGCATGCTTTACGCAGTTATGTAGAGATATGTAGCAGTACGCATCTACATGTCTTTACAAACTCTAATTAAAATATTGCGGTTTATGTAAGTCCTCCCTTGGATTGATGCATATAACGGGTATCTTAGCTTTATTAGCAATGATTTTCTGTTCTTCGGCACCAAAAAGATAGCTGGTCCAGTTAATGTTTTTGGTTGTCATTACCATAATCAGGCCGCAACAGTTTTTTTCAGCAAAATTTATCACTTCTTCGTGGAAATCGTGTGTGTTGGTTTCAATATCAACTTTATAGGAAATGTTGTATTCATCAAGGATTCGTTTTGCAAAAGCCACATTGTTATTGATGGTTTTCTGTACATCTTTAATTGAAGATACTTTTTTCAATATCCTGACATGGAGATTATACTTATTAACAAAATATACCACCCATTTAAGTTTTTCGCGCCCCTCCATATCGCTGTCAAACGGGAGTACCATTTCTTTAAACTCATGAACGGGTTTTCTTTGCACAGTAAGGAAGGGGACTTTTGATCCAACAATTACTTTCAGCGCTTTACTTCCGAACAATTTCTGAGATCCAATAATGCCATGGGTTCCCATAATGACAAGCTCGGCTTTTACTTCTTCTGTATAATTATTAATTGAATCATACAAACTGCCTTTTTTTACCACCACTTCAATAGGTGTCGATCCGCTAAGTCCTTTTTCATCAATTTCCTTCTGGATCTTTTCTTTCAAAGCCTTTTCATCATCTTTTTTTCCACAGATATGGACAACATGTATTTTACTTCCTGAAGCTTTTGTATATCGCTCTGCATGTGCAAGAGCAGCTTCTGATTTATCCGTAAAATCCCATGTTACAATAACAATTTTTTGTCTGTTTTTCATAATTCATTATTTTAATGTTACATTTACTAAGTTCTAAAAATACTAAAATAAAATTTATTTAACAATGCCCAAAAATAATAAAATTCAATTTGTTGTTTTTTGTACCTTTTGCCTGATATTACTTTCACAGGGCAAAATCTTATTTTCCCAGGAAAATATACTTGGCGTGCCAAAGATAACAAATTATATGTCTAAAGATTATGGTTATGAAAGTCAAAATTACGAAGCCATTCAGGATGCCAATGGTTTTATGTATTTCAGTAACACAAACGGGATACTTGAATATGACAATACAAACTGGAATATTTTTCGCATCTCAGGTGTTCCACGTATGGATATTGACTGTTCCGACCGAATATATACAGCCGGTTATAATCAAATGGGATATCTGAAAAATTCCCGCTCAGGGATAGATTTTGTTTCAGTGATTGATGATAA
>JBNJGX010000027.1:0-16843 GCA_051748025.1 Bacteroidota bacterium | reverse complement strand
CCCACAAGTAAGCGGGGATGCAAAAGAAGTGCCGGAAGCTGTGGTATATCCATGCTTATCAGCAACAAATGCTTTACCGGAAGCACAAACATTGGGTTTCAAACGTCCGTCTGCAGTGGGGCCATAAGAACTGAAATTAATATGCAATTTATCATCAGGGCTTACACCGCCAACAGTCAGTATGCTATCAGCATCTGCAGGGGTACCGATAACATGCCATGAATCGTATCCTGAATTGCCCGCTGCATTTACCACAAGTATGCCTTTGGATGCTGCCATATTTGCTGCACGGCTTACCAGACTGGTTTTGCCGTCCATAGCGGACTTAAAATAACGATGATACGTATATCCCAGTGATGAATTAATAATATCTGCGCCTTCCTTATCAGCCCATTCCATTGCCTGCATCCAGTATATCTCTTCTTTATAAGGCTCAAAATTCTTTTCGGTACGGGCAAGCAAAAACTCAGCAGCCGGGGCAAGACCCATATTTCCTGAATCATGTTTGCCGGCAATACAACTTAACACCATTGTACCATGCTTATTGGCATGAAACACCGTTTGCTTGTCTTTGACAAAATCATGAACATTGACAATTTGTTTATTATCCCTCAGGTGGCTGAAAGCTGCATGGTCATCAACACCCGGAAATCCGGCATCTAACACGGCAATTCTAACCCCTTCGCCATTAAGTCCTTGTTCAGCAAGAATATCCGGAAAAAACATATTCAATTGTTTCCGGCGTAAATCTTGATCCTCGTCATCAAATATCTCTGTTGAAGCACATGGATTTTGCTGCCACACAACGGCTGGTTCAACAGTTTTCACAAACGGCAGTTCCCTTATTTTTTCCACTCCTGTGTGGTCAGATTTAATGTAAGCTGCATTGAACCAACGGGAACACCCCAGCATCTCATCAGCCATATTTTCAACAGCTTCAACATAATCATGCACAAGTGGTTTGTCTGTGTCTGAAATTTCTACATTTTGTATCTGGCGTCGTTCCAGGGCTTTGTCAGAAAACCAGGATTCCGGTGAAAATGTTACCCCGGCCTTATCTCTGAAAAAAACCCAGTAATCGCTATCCTGTGCGACTAAATCTCCTGATATCAATAACAGGCTTACGATAAATATGAATTTTGCCGGGTTAAAACCGGTACGTATCCAGGTTTTTACATTGTCAACATCATGTTTCATCAACAATATCATTAATATTTAATTATTCTCTTACAATTCCAAAATTACAATTATTTTACCCATAGGCATAGTATTATACAAGATATTTTTAGAATCAAATATAATTCAGGAAAAAATGTGTGCCTTTTAATAATGTTTGTTCATTGATTTAAACACAAAATGGTGCTTGTTTATAAGGTTAAACATTTATCTATAATATAAGTGAATAATAAAATACCAAGCTTCAATTTTAGGCTGTTAAAAAGTGGAGCCCTGGCAGGTGTTGTTATTAAAAAGTTATTTGATAAATTTAAAGTCAGTGCCGAGGTAATAGGCATTATCACCAAGGGCTTCCTCGATACGGAGCAGTTGGTTATATTTTGCAATTCTGTCTGAACGTGACGCAGAACCGGTTTTAATCATACCTGTATTAAGCGCTACGGCCAGGTCTGCAATAAAAGTATCTTCGGTTTCACCCGAGCGGTGACTGATAACAGTTGTGTATGAACTCCGGTGTGCGACATCCACGGTTTGTATGGTTTCAGACAAAGTGCCAATCTGGTTAACCTTAATTAAAATCGAGTTGGCAACGGCATTCCGGATACCCCTGGCGAGCCTTTTGACATTGGTAACAAAGAGGTCGTCTCCCACAAGCTGTACCTCATCACCGATTTCGGCATTCATTTTAGCCCAGCCCTGCCAATCGTCTTCAGCCAGTCCATCCTCAATCGATATGATGGGGTATTTTTTCACCCATTCTGCCCAATATTGTACCATATCATCGGAGCTGAGTTTTGTATCATTTGATTTAAGTTCATAAAGGCCTGTATCAGTATTATAAAACTCAGAAGCAGCCGGGTCAAGTGCAATAAATACCTCTTCGCCGGGTTTGTATCCGGCTTTTTCAATCGCTTTCAGCACAAATTCTATGGCCTCTTCATTGGATTTAAGCGCAGGAGCGAATCCCCCTTCATCACCCACATTTGTTGAATAACCGGATTTTTTAAGTACGGTTTTGAGGTTATGGAAAATTTCCACACCCATACGCAATGCCTCGGAAAAAGTAGGTGCACCGACGGGCATAATCATATATTCCTGAAAATCAATATTATTATCAGCATGTGAACCCCCGTTGAGGATATTCATCATCGGCACAGGCAGTGTATTTGCAGACACGCCACCAATATAATTATACAGCGGGATGCCGTGATATTGAGCTCCGGCCTGTGCTGCAGCCAGTGAAACACCAAGTATGGCATTGGCGCCGAGTTCGCTTTTATTTTCGGTTCCATCCAACTGAATCAGTGCCCTGTCGATATCATTCTGACTATCAACATATACACCTTTCAGTGCCTCGGCAATGGTTTTATTGACATTATATACAGCCTTGTTGACCGCTTTTCCCATGAAGCGTGATTCTTCACCATCTCTAAGCTCAACAGCCTCATGTACACCGGTTGAAGCACCTGAAGGGACGGAAGCCCTTCCGATAATACCGCTGGCCGTAATTATTTCAACTTCTACGGTGGGGTTGCCACGAGAATCTAGAATTTGTCTTGCATGAATATCACTGATTTGTCCCATAATATTTTAATATTTTAGTGTTATTAACAGATTTTCACGAGCATAAAAATAATAAAAAAAAAAGACTATCTATCCATAAAAAAGCATAAATATTCACGCGCAAATATTTTTAGCTGATATCAGTGTGAATTACAAAAATATTACTAATTTCGTCCGCATATGGTTGCCATTCTCCGGTCTTCGAAACGTGTTAATCAATCTGATCAGGCACTGATAAAGCTTTATCGTGAAAAACACGATAAGGCACTGGTGGGTGAGTTGTTTAACCGGTATTCCGGATTTGTACTGGCAATTTGCATTAAATATCTGAAAGACAAATCAGAGGCTGAAGAAATGACTTTGGTAATCTTTGAATCGTTGTTTAAGAAATTAAAAAACCACAAGGTAGAATATTTTAAAACCTGGTTGTATTCTGTAAGCAAAAATCAATGTCTCGAGTATCTTCGAAAAGATAACACCCGTATCAAACATGAAGAACAATTCCAAAATACCAGGCCTGATTTTATGGAATCTGATGTATCATTGCATCAAAATAATGATGATGAAAATGATAAAGAGAAGCAAAACAGGGCATTAATGGAAGCTTTAAAAACACTCAGTGATGAACAAAGACAATGTCTGGAATTATTTTATCTTGAAGGCAATACGTATGCTGATATTGTTAAACAAACGGGTTATTCACTGAAAAAGGTGAAAAGCCATTTACAAAATGGGAAACGGAATTTAAAGATAAAGCTGGAGAAGAAAAATGCGTAAACCCACCATACATACATTTTTTAAACACACGGAACATCCCGATGAGTCAATACTGTGGCTTTATTCCCGAGGTGAATTATCACGTAAGGATATGCACAGGGTAGAACAGCACTTGATCGATTGTCCCATGTGCAGAGACCTTGTTGAGGGATATGGTATGTATGAATCTGAAAGCAGTTTCAACGCATCAAAAAACAGAACCTTTCTTTCGTTTGAGCGGTCATTAAAACGGCAGGGGAAAAAGAAAATTCTTCACATTGCCCTGGCTGCCGGTTTTGTACTTATTGCCCTGAGTGCTGTTGTATTATTCCTCAATAAAGAAACTGTCTTTCAGGATAAACAACATGTAGCAAAAAAAACGGATACCCCGAAAGAATCATCAAAGAAACCCGCTGACCGGAATGCCGTAACACCAGATGAAAGCATTGGGGATATTGCACAAAATCAGGATGAGCAACCTGAAAAAAAACAAGAAAGCAAAGACATTGATGGTCTGACTGATAGTTCATCAGAAGAAGAAGAGACTGAGGAAGAATCATTGCCTGATGACAAAAGTTTAAAAAAAGATAGTTCTGAAGCAGAGCAGGATAATCTTGCAGATATGGAAACGGCAGATACAGAGATCGCACTTGCAAAAGATATCAGGGAAGATTCTACAATGGCAAGTTTAGACCGCGATAGTGGCGCTGATCTGACAAAACAGGCAGATAGCAGCATGGAAAGTGAGGGGTATCTGGCAGAGCAAAGAAGATCAGAAGAAAGTATTAGTGCAGGCGTTATAGAAGAAAAAAGCATAAATCAATCGAGGGATGACAGAAAAACTTCAGGTAATGTACAAACAACCCAAAGCAGGGCTGAAAGCATGACAATAGATTCTGAAGAAGAAGCCCCGAAATCAAAATCTGCCACTGTTTACCAAAAAGCTGTAAATGCCAAAAACAACGGAAATTTAAACAGGGCATTGCGTTTGTTTTCCAGGGTTCAGAAGGGAGATAAATTTTATTGGGATGCAAAATGGCAAATTGCAAATATTCACCGAAGCAGGGGTGATACAGTTCAGGCTCTGAAAGTGTATTCTACGTTAAAAGATACAAACAACCCACATAAAAATTCAGCAGAGTTTTTCTATGACCTGCTTGACAAGGAAGAATAGATTTTTTGGGTATCATTAATAATCTTTCTATACTAAACATCGCTTGATTTAAAAAATTAACTATTATTTGCCAATGAACACGGTAAGGAAATCCAAAATCCAAAGTTCAAAATCCAAAATAAATCCCAACTATAAAATCTCAAAATCAAAACTTCTAATAAATTTTGTTAGTATGGTATTTATCATTTCAACAGAAAGAAGAACAAAACCAACAAAACCAACATGGAGCAAAAAAACAGATGATAATATTAAAAAAGCCGATTAGCCATTAATATCTTAGTCAGCATGATTAACAATTCTACAGATAATAAAAATTCACTTCTGTGGTACCAACTGTTTTGAGCTTGGGTTTTATATAATTTTGTCTGCACTCGGCATAGTCAAAGCGAGCTTTGACTATGCCCTCGTTTGCACAAAATTTGCACAAAATTTGGATTTTATTTTGGATTTTGCTTTTTGAACTTTGGATTTTATTCAACCCCTATCCAAATAAATCAGATTTTCCCAAAACTAACTGTAAATTTTAAAAGAGTTATATAAGAGGATAGAGCCTCAATAATCATCCGGAATGGTTTTAAACTGATAATTTTGCTTTGATAACTCAAAGAGAATATTTGGCAGGCAGGCCAAAACATTGCTGGCGGCTTTCAGTGAATCATGAAACACAATCACCGAACCTGGTTTTACATGCTTCATAACATTTTTGTAGCAAGTTGCAGGTGATAAAGCGGGATTGTAATCATGGCTTAGCACGTCCCACATCACAATGGTGTATTTTTTACTCAATCCTTTGGCTTGTTTATAACGGATACGCCCATAAGGTGGCCTGAATAAGGAGCTTTTCAAAATGTTATCAGCCATATTTACATCATCAACATATTTTTTTATGCTTGTTCTGAAACCTTTGACATGGCTGTATGAATGATTGCCGAGGCGATGGCCTTTTTCCCTGATGCTGCTGACCAGTTCGGGGAAGTGTTCTGCATTGCGTCCCAGGCAAAAAAAAGTGGCTTTGGCATTATAATTATCCAGAATATCAAGCACATTTTTGGTAACACCGGTTGTCGGGCCGTCGTCAAATGTCAGATAAACGGATTTACTTCCATTTTCAGGCACATGCCAGAGGTGGTCCTGCCATGGTGTATGTTGAATAAATGTGGGTATTTTGCTAAGCATTTACCAGTTTATACATTTTTATTTCATCGAAAAAGCAATGCACAAAATTAAACCAAATCTCAGATTGTGTTGGTTCTTTTTCTAAATAAATTCTTAAGGCTTCTATTAGGGCTGTATTGATAATATTATTTGCCGGTTTCAATAAAAATTTACATATTCGAAGCAAAATAGATATTGGATTATGAAACCTCCATGCCTGGATTTTTGGGACACAGGAAAATGATTTGAATTCCTGTTTTAAAGTGAAAGGAGGTTACATATAATATTGTTGAAAATTAAACAATAAACATTATGAATACAATTAAAGCAATAATGAGCAGGCGCAGTATCCATCAGTTTACGGATGCCCCTGTAAGTGAGAAACAAATTAAAACTATACTGGAAGCTGCCATGAATGCACCCAGCGCCGGTGACGGTCGCCCCTGGGAATTTGTCGTAGTCAGGGATAAAGCCAAACTCAATGCCCTTGCTGATAAGATTGACGAAGGCAATGATATGTTCAGACAGGCACAAGTAGCCATTACCATCCTTGGTGATAAATCTAAAGAAGGCTTTCCCGGTTTTTACCCACAGGATTGCTCGTGTGCAGCTCAAAATATTTACCTGGCAGCCCACGAACTTGGACTTGGAACTGTATGGATTGCAACCTGGAGTGTGCCGCCACGGATCAAGGGTGTGAGGGAAATAATGAATATCCCTAACCACCTTGAACCGTTTGCTGTTTTCCCGGTTGGTGTCCCGGCAGAGGAATTACCCCCCGAATACCGGTATGATGATAAAATGGTACATTGGGAGGAATGGAAAAAGAAATAATGGTATAAATTTGCATACTAAACCATAACTATCACAGGAGGTATTTTTCCATTATTATTACTATGAGGGCAAATCCCCGCTGGGTTTTATTCTATCAAATACCTTTCAGGTCTTCCATTATGACAGGTATAACGTCATGCTAATGTTGTAACATCCCCATAATTGATGACCTGACAGGTGGGTGAACAAAAAAGGTAACAATTGAAGACAGGAGTGTGAACATCAAACAGCCCCGCATGGCAGGATAATCCCTGACTGCCGTCAGGCAGGCGGCTACACCCTTTTGCGTATATCCTCCCATTAAACCAAAACTTGTTGCAAGACAGCCCATCTGTGCTAATCCGTCTTCACTGAGTTTCGCCGGAAACGGTCTGTGCAATCTGTGGCAAAAAATAAAGCTGTCGTATTACCCATCAATTAATATTGATTATATTTACATATTGTAAACAACAATTGAACCCATGAATAAGAAAAATCAAAACAATGCTCCGGTAGCCGGTGCTTTTTATGGACTTGGATTTATTGGTGCTGCCATTTATTTTATTGCCAGCGCAACCGGTTTTTGGATGGGTGTGCTTGGATTTTTGAAAGCCATTGTATGGCCGGCATTTTTTGTGTATGAAGCTTTTAAGTTTTTAGGAATCTAAGCTTTTTACCGGACAGGACAGTGATGACATTTGGTGGTAAGATGCTTTTTTACCAGAATTTTAAATAAAATTCGCTTTGATAATGGCAAAACTCAAACTTGATTTGCACGATATTTATAATAAAGGTGATGAGATTGAACAGGCTTTAAACAATATCATTGAAGAAGCCGTTGATAAAAAAATCAAAACCGTTGAGATCATTACCGGAAAAGGCAGCGGCCAGCTAAAAAAACGTGTATTGAAGTTCCTGGACCAACCGCATATCAAAGCGCAATACCACAGGTTGAATAAAGACAGCAAAAACCACGGCAGGTTGTTTGTGTATTTTAAAAAGTAAACACGGTGTTCACGGGGTGCAGTAAACCGGGTTTTATTCAATTTTTTGCAATTCCCTGAAAGGAATGTCAATGTTAAAATAAACGGACTTTTTATTGCCCAGTGTGTCTCTGACTTCCATGACATCATAATGCCGGCCGTTTTCCTTTACCAGGCTTTGTTTCTCCATTTCCAGGTCAAGGTATTCGAGGGTGCGGTATTCTTCAGTGACATTAATGACAATATAAGCTGTTTCAGCAGATTTTCCATCACCCGATTCCAGGATGGAGTCTATGAGTTTTTTAAAATAAACACTGTGTATGCTTGCCATTTTATCATCCCCGTTTTCCCGCCATGCCACGTAAGCATAAAAATGGTACATCGGCACATGAAATAATGAATGATACACTGTTTTTACCACTTCTGATGCCACTACATATTTTTCATTGTCAAGCAGTTTTTTAATTTTTGAAAGTGTTTCATTGTCAGAATAGGGCTGATAATCTGATGTGCCGGCATGTGCCATTCGTAATGCCTGGTAATCTGCTTTATGAGGGTTGTCCATTGCCGAGTCAACAATCTGGTTGTATAATATCGAAGCCTCAGTTTCCGATAACCCAAGCACAGGGTGGATTGTTTCAAGCTCAATCCGGCTTTTTGATTCACTGGTTTTGTTAAAAATTCCGCAGCCACTGAAAAAACTCAAGCTTATTATGATGCTTGTTATTATGAATACACATTTTTTCATGGTAATTATATTATCCAATAAGCTTAAAAAGGCGCTAATCAGCTGTTTATAAGCCGTTCAGCGCCTTTTTGTTACAGCCATATTTTACTATTGTTAGAAAGTTTTATTCTTCTGAGTAAACTTCAAACTCAAATTCGGCTTCAATGTCTTTATACAGTTTTACCTTTGCTTTGTAGGTGCCCACTTCCTTGATGCTGTCAGCGATGTTGATGTTTTTACGGTCAACTGTAATGCCTTCTTTTTCAAGCGCTTCAGCGAGAATGATATTGTTAACGCTACCAAAGATTTTGCCTTTGCTGCTTGTTTTAGCACCAATCCGGAGTTTTGTCTTTGAAATTTTGTCCGCTTGTTCCTGTGCTTCTTCGCGCATTTTCTCAATTTTATGGGCACGTTGGCGCATGTTTTCCTCATGCATTTTACGTGCTGATTTGGTAGCGATGGCAGCCAAACCATTGGGGATTAAGTAATGCCGGGCGTAGCCGTCTTTTACATTAACGATATCGTCTTTATCTCCTAAATTGGCGATGTCTTTTTTCAGTATAATGTCCATTTTTTTCTTCTTTTTATTTCATCAAATCAGTAACATAAGGCAACATTGCCAGATGACGTGCTCTTTTTACAGCTCTGGCTACTTTCCGCTGGTATTTCAAAGAAGTGCCTGTAATGCGCCTTGGTAGGATTTTACCTTGTTCGTTCAGGAATCGTTTTAAAAACTGGGGGTCTTTGTAATCAACATACTTAATGCGATTTTTCTTAAACCGGCAGTATTTTTTCTTTTTTACGTCAACTGACGGGGGGGTAAGATATCTGATTTCTGATTGTTGTGCCATAGTTTATGCCTCCTGTTTTTCTTTGTTTTGTTTTTCTGCCTTTAACCTTCTTTTTTTCTCACTGTATTCAATGGCATATTTTCCCATTTTCATTGTCAGAAAACGAATAATCCGTTCATCGCGGATGAATTCTGTTTCCAGTTTTTTTATGTTTTCGCTTTCCATTCTGAATTCAATCATGTGGTAAAAACCTGTGGATTTGTGCTGAATGTTGTAAGCAAGCTTTCGCAGGCCCCATGATTCTTCATGGACAATTTCACCGCCCATGTGTTCAATAAATCCTCTGAATTTGTCAACCGTTTCCTTCATCTGTTTTTCAGATAAAACGGGAGTTGCAATGAAAACGGTTTCATACTGATTAATCATAAGTCTTTAATTTTTAAATTAGTAAATGAAGCTGCAAAAATACATAACATAAATAAAACATACAATTATTTCCTTTGATAATTTTCAGAAAATTTGATAAAAATTTCTTGGCAAAAAAGAAATAATACCTATATTTGCAGCCGCAATTGCCCAGATGGCGGAATTGGTAGACGCGCTGGTTTCAGGGACCAGTGGCCGTAAGGCTGTGCAGGTTCGACTCCTGTTCTGGGCACATACAAAAATGTTCTCAAATTTGTAATTAATACGCCCAGATGGCGGAACTGGTAGACGCGCATGGTTGAGGGCCATGTCCACACTAGTGGGTGCAGGTTCGATTCCTGTTCTGGGCACATTTTTTTAAGGACTGATCATATTTGTTTTGTTGGTTTGTTATTGAAAAAATAATACCATCTTTTAAAGCTATCTTCTCCAAACAATAACTCTTTGGCAAAAGCAATTTTTGAAAAAAAATAATTTCCGGCTTATCATGATGACCATTTGAGCTCGATTTTATTATCTTTGATGCAATGAATAATTGTAGCATGGATATAATCAATATTATTCATGCCGGTTTATAACCGTATCGGTGATTATGATTAAAAACAAGAAAGTGGCTGTTGTTTTGCCGGCTTTTAATGCTGAGCGTACCTTGCAAAAAACTTTCCGGGAAGTTCCCGGGGATATTGTGGATAATGTTATTCTGGTGGATGACAAAAGCAAGGATAATACAGTAGAAATTGCAAGGAATCTCGGTATTGAACATATCATCGAACATAAAGAAAATAAAGGCTATGGTGGCAATCAGAAATCATGTTATAATGCTGCCCTGGATTTGGGTGCTGATATTGTGGTGATGTTGCATCCGGATTACCAATATACGCCCAAATTGATTGAAAGTATGGTGTATTTAATAGCCAATGATGTGTATCCCGTTGTGCTTGGTTCGCGGATTCTTGGAAAAGGTGCTTTGAAAGGTGGCATGCCGTTTTATAAATATGTGGCTAACCGTTTTCTGACTTTTTTCCAGAATTGGTTGATGAATCAAAAATTGTCTGAGTATCACACAGGTTATCGTGCTTTTTCTGCTGAAGTGCTGCGGAACATAAATTACCAGGCCAATTCGGATGATTTTGTGTTTGATAATCAAATGCTGGCCCAGATATTGTATGCAGGATACGAAATTGCCGAAATTACCTGTCCTACCAAATATTTTGAGGAAGCCTCATCAATCAATTTTAACAGGGCTGTGAAATATGGTGCCGGGGTAATGAAAGTTTCCCTGCAATACAGGCTTCAGAAATGGAAAATGGCATCTTATCCAATTTTTAAAAAACCGGAAGAATGAAATGTATAATCACATTGATATCCTTAGTGTTTTGTTTTTCTGCCATAGGACAGAAAAATGATTCAAGTCTGAATTTATTGTTTGCAGGCGATATCATGGTGCACGATGATCAGTTGAAATCAGCCTGGTACCCGGATGATTCTACATGGAATTTTCGGGTGTGGTTTAAAGATGTTGAGCAGATGCTGCAAAATGCAGATTTTTGCATTGGGAATTTGGAACAACCGCTTGGTGTGAAACCATATAAAGGATACCCCAGTTTTGGCTCCCCTGTTGAGCTGGCCGTGGATTTGAAAAAAGCAGGTTTTAATGTGTTGCTTACCGCCAATAACCATGCTTTTGACAGGGGCAAGAAAGGGGTGGTAAAAACCATTGATGTGCTTGACAGCCTGGATATTCATCACACAGGAACATTCAAATCACAAAAAGACAGGACATTCAAAGTGCCTTTCATTCTTGAAAAAAACGGCATTCGACTTGCTATGCTTAATTATACTTATGGTTCTAATTATGATGCTGATAAGTCAATGTTATCTGTTATGGACGAAGATGTTGTCAAAAAAGAAATCGAAGCAGCCACAGTATGCAATCCCGATAAAATTATTGCCGTGATGCACTGGGGTAATGAATACAAGTCTTTTCCCAATGATGTGCAAAAACGATGGAAAGATTCTCTGTTGCGATGGGGTGTAGATTATATCATTGGGGCGCATCCTCACGTTTTGCAGCCGATGGAATGGCATAAATCCGGAGAAAATGAAACATTTGTGGCCTGGTCGCTTGGTAATTTTATTTCAAATATGTATTTTAAGCGCACAGATGGAGGTGCTATATTGAACTTACAATTGACCAAAGAAAACGGAGATGTGAAGATCAGCGAAGCAGGCTATAATTTGCTGTATGTGTATAAATATGAGGACGATAATAAACATATTCAGTATCGCCTCAGGCCTTTACAAAAATATATTGATAAGCAGAATGCGTTTAATGGTGATTCATATGATAAAATGATTAGGTACAAATCTTTTGCAGATACAGTTATGAAGCATAATGTCAATGTACATGAAAACAAGCTAAAAAAATAATAACTATACATACAATGAAATATATTTTTACAATAGTGGTGGCTTTACTGTTTTGCCTGCCTTTTTACAGCACGGGTCAGGAAGATACAAAAGACAGCCTTGAAATTGTTATTCAGCCTGAACAAGCAGGGCAGGTGTTATATGATTCACTGCAAAACAGTAGTAAGCGTCATGCTTTTTATCCTGACAGCATACATCCTGACAGCTTCCGGGTTTTTATTGACATGCAGGCAGGATGGAAGCACACAGGCGCAGAATATGTTTTGGACAGCAATACCGGCATGGTAGAAAGGTTGATTGTCAGCGCTGAAAAACTTGACAAGAGCCCTTTGGGAGATTCTGTAAAATTGTCTGAAGTATTTTTCCTTGGCAATGAAGAAAACAACATGATTAACTGGTTTGAAATCGTTAATATTTCCACTCAGCCGAAGACAATTAAAAACGGCTTTATTCAAACCAGGCATGGTAAGTTTATGTTACCCGGTGCAGTTGAAATTCCCCCTGAATCATGTGTTGTTATTAAGGATACAACACAGATGTTGCTGAATGCTGACAAAGACCATGTTATATTGGCTGATAGCACGGGGGCTGTTATTTCACGTTTTTCATGGGATGCATCCATCATGAATTTTCCTGAGGATACGGTTTTTAGCCTGGAAATCAATGATGTTTTTGATGATACAGATAAGGTAGAAAACTGGAGCATCATCATGGGAGAGGGGCGTCCGGCACAATTGCCTGTGGATTATGCCACTGAACTGAGCCAGGATAGTATCTGGGATTGGTTGAAATATGTTTTATGGGGAGCTGCCGGTGTGGTGCTGATAATTGTTTTGATCCTTATGTTCAGAAAAAAGCGGAAATAAAAACCACCTGCGATGTTGGCCCTTAAATTATGTTGGACATCAAATTATATTTTTAATATTGTAAAAAGGGCGGCAATACATTAACGGCCTTGCCGATGCTTTAACTAAAATTTATTACCCCTGAAAGTCAGACTTTGTTAAATTTGCACCGCATGTCAGAAAAATTTGACCTTGTATATCAGGCGCACCCCGCTTGCAATGCGGTTCTGAAACATTGCGAAGGCAGGACAGGAAATTTAATTCTGAAAGGATTGAACGGTTCTGCTTTTTCTATGCTTTTTCATGCTGTTTATCAGACAAAGAAGCGCCATCATCTTATCATATTGCCTGACAAGGAGCGTGCGGCCTATACCTATAATGACCTGCAGAAACTCACCGAAAAAGACGAGTACATTCAGTTTTATCCATCTGCATACAAGCGGTCGGTGGAATATAACCAAACTGACAATGTTAACATACTGCTTAAAACAGAGGTGCTTAATCGCATTGGGACTACCCGTAAGCCCTATGTGCTTGTAACATATCCTGAGGCACTGGCAGAAGCTGTGGTAGCACGTAAATTACTGCGTGATAATACTTTAACAATCAGAAAAGGGGAGGAGCTTTCCATGGATTTTATTGTGGAAATGCTTGATATGTATGGATTTAACAGGGAAGATTTTGTTTATGAACCTGGTGATTATGCCATTCGTGGTGGTATTGTGGATGTGTTCAGTTTCTCTAATGACGAGGCATATCGCATAGAGTTTTTTGGTGATGAGATAGAAAGTATCCGCAGCTTTGATCCACATACACAGGTATCCACTGAAAAGTTAAATAAAATATCTGTGGTGCCTAATCTGCATGAAAGCCCGGAAGAAAAAAAGAAAGTACCTTTCCTGGATTTTCTGAGCGATGCCGCTACCATATGGATAGAAGACAAGGCATATGTTTTTGAGCGGCTGGATGAAATATACAAAAAAGCCCGGACACGTTTTCAGGAAGGCATAAATCCTGATGTTGAGGAATCGCCCATGATGGACCCGGATAAAAACCTGACCCATCCTGATATAATCAAATCAAACATTGAAAAATACCCGCTTATTCTGAGTGGTCAACAGCAAGCCGGCATTGAAGGGAAAACGCTGGAATTTCACACATCACCACAACCAGCATTTCAAAAGAATTTCGACCTGCTTACAGAAGATATCCGCCACAAGCATGAAACGGGCTACAGGTGTTATGTTTTATCAGATAATGAAAAGCAAATTCAGCGTTTGCGCGATATTTTTACTGACAAAGGGGAAGACGTCAACTTTGAATCTGTTTTTTATGCCATGCATGAAGGTTTTATTGACCATAGCCTGAGGATTTGTGCTTATACAGACCATCAGATTTTTGAACGTTATCACAAATACCACCTGAAAGGCAGAAAAATTGTACGTAAGGATGCTTTTACGCTTAAAGAGCTCAACAGCCTTAAACCCGGTGATTATGTGGTGCATGTTGATAATGGTGTGGGGAAATTTGCCGGTCTGCAGAAAATTGTCAATAATGGCAAACGTCAGGAGGTTATACGCATCGAATATGCAGACGGGGACATGCTTTTTGTGAACATTCATTCTTTGCACCGTATTTCCAAATTTCGTGACCAGGACGGGGAGGGGCCTAAAATTCACCGGCTTGGTTCAGGCCATTGGCAGCGAATTAAAAACAAAACCAAGAAGAAGGTCAAAGATATTGCCCGCGAGTTGATAATGCTTTATGCCAAACGTCAGGAGGCCAATGGTTTTACTTTTTCCGGTGATAATTATCTGCAACACGAACTGGAATCATCATTTATTTATGAAGACACCCCTGATCAGCATGAGGCCACGCAGCTGGTAAAACGAGACATGGAAAACCCGGTGCCTATGGACAGGTTGATTTGCGGGGATGTTGGTTTCGGAAAAACTGAAGTGGCCATACGTGCTGCATTTAAAGCCGTAAATGATAACAAACAGGTAGCCGTTTTGGTGCCGACGACCATCCTGGCATTTCAGCATCATCATACTTTTTCGGAGCGGCTGGAAAATATGCCGGTAAAAGTTGATTATATCAGCCGGTTGAAAACTTCTTCTGAGATTAAAAAAAGCCTGAAAGATCTGAAAGACGGACATACGGATATCCTTATTGGTACGCACAGGCTTGTGGGGAAAGATGTGGAATTTAAAGACCTGGGCTTACTCATTGTTGATGAGGAGCAAAAATTTGGGGTAACAACCAAAGAGAAACTCAAAAAGCTGCGCCTGAATGTTGATACCTTGACCCTGACAGCCACTCCTATCCCCCGTACCATGCAATTTTCACTTATGGGGGCAAGAGATTTATCTGTAATCAACACGCCACCACCAAACAGGCATCCCATTATCACCGCTTTGCATACTTTTAATAAGGATATAATCAGGGAAGCCATTATGTATGAGGTGCAGCGTAACGGCCAGGTATTTTTTATCAACAACAGGATCCAGAACATTGCTGAAGTTGAAGCCATGGTGGAGCGGATTTGCCCTGAGGTACAGGTCAGGGTGGCGCACGGCCAGATGGAAGGTAGAAAACTGGAAAAAATCATGCTGGAATTTATGCGTGGTGATTTTGATGTGCTGATATCCACAGCGATCATTGAAAATGGCCTGGATATTCCCAATGCGAATACCATTATTATTAACAACGCAAACAATTTCGGACTGAGCGACCTGCATCAGTTGCGGGGAAGGGTAGGGCGTTCCAACAAAAAAGCATTTTGTTATCTGATAGCCCCGCCGGTAACACATATGACACAAGATGCCCGGCGCCGTCTAAAAGCCATTGAAAATTTTACAGAACTGGGCAGTGGCTTCAACATTGCCTTGCAGGACCTGGATATCCGGGGTGCCGGCAATTTGCTGGGTGGCGAACAGTCCGGGTTTATCAGCGACATGGGTTATGAAACTTATCAGAAAGTGCTGAAAGAAGCGGTTCAGGAGCTCAAAGAAGAAGAATTTAAAGGGGTTTTTGCTTCCGGAGGTAAACAGGCCGAAACCGTGCCTGAGGATTATAAATTTGTCAGGGACTGCCAGATTGAAACAAATCACGAGGTGCTTCTGCCTGAAGATTATATCGAATCTGTGTCTGAGCGCATCCGCCTGTATCGCAAACTTGACAGTATTGAAAATGAAAGTGAATTGAAACAATTTGAAGATGAAATGAGAGACAGGTTTGGAGAGATGCCCGAACCTGTAAAAGGCATGCTGGAGGTGGTCAGGTTACGCTGGATCGCAATGCGTACCGGCTTTCAGCGTATCATCATCAAAGATGATATCTTCCTGGGGTATTTCCCGAAAGACCAGGAATCAGTGTTTTATAAATCCAGTGTTTTTGCCGGTATTATACAATACATGCAGAAACACCCGGGCGGTTTCAAATTGAAAGAAGACAAAGGTAAATTGCGGATGAAAATACAGCCTGTAAATTCACTAACAGAGATACGGCGTTTTTTGACAAAATTGCATGATGAGCACACAGCTGTTTAACCCCATGCTTCAATTCACAGTATTAAGTGATTTAAGAGGTGTTCGTGATATCGCTTCGCTAAATTCTTCGTTACGCCTGCCTGCCCTGCCCGTCCGGCAGGCGGGCGGCAGGCAGGCTCGCATTGGCAATCAGTCATTTAGGACAGTAAACTCTTGGTTGCCAATACTTCGCAAGCACTTCGGCAGGCTCAGCATGGCACCTTGAACTCGAACATTATGAACCAGACACTTACTTTATGGACGAACACTAAATATATTTCATTTAGCTATTTAATTTTTTGGTCAAATATGGATAGACGAACCCTGAAGCTCTTGTTTATAAAGACCATTTCTCTACATCGAAGGGTGATTTAAATACAAAAAAAAAGCCTTCCGCTTTTGCGAAAGGCTTTAAAAAAAAGGCGGCGACCTACTTTTCCACCGTAGTAGTATCATTGGCGCTGGTGTGCTTAA
>JBNJGX010000026.1:0-16859 GCA_051748025.1 Bacteroidota bacterium | reverse complement strand
GACTCCGGACTTATTAGTTCCCATTATTCAATGATAGAAAAATGTTCAACTTTATGAACAAGCAATGATAAAGCCCTTATACCATAAGGTTGCATCCCCGTATATCACTGTGATCAAGCCTGCCGGATACAGTAAAGCCATCCGGGGTAATTTTCCCGGTATCATTGGTTTGAAGAAAAGCGCAAGAATGAGTATTAGCAAGGTCGATGATATTGATAAGGCCATGTTGCCCTTGCTGTACATATTTGCCCGGGTCATACATATCACGGATAAGTATTTTCAACCATGGTGGCGACATAAAACCCTCTGTTTCCTGCTTATATGCCTGCGACAACATCTCAGTCATGCCATATTCGGAATGTATGGCTTTTGGATGCAGTTTTTTTCTCAGGTAATTATGGAGTTCATCTCTGATGATTTCCTTCTGCATACCTTTCATTCCACCGGTTTCGATGATAATGGCGTTTCTCAGGTCAATGTCAGGATTTTTGGCGAGATCAATCAGGGCAAAGCTGACGCCAAGTAGTATTGTCTGGTAACCAATTTTTTCAGCTTTTTTTATCTTTTCTTTGAGCGTATCATTTTTCTTAAGATAAAACCCCCCACAACCATCAGGATTTTGTTCCATGAGTGTTTTTGCCATATATACCAGTGATGCATTTTTTCGTTCGATGTAGGATGGCAATAAAGCAAAAAATGCAAATCTGCCGGGATTACCATAAAACTGATTAAATCCTTTTATTACGCTTTGTCTGTACAGATCAATGTTTTTAATGTAATGAACAGATTTGCCGGAGCCTTCTGTTCCACTGCTTTCAAAACGGTTTTCAGCCTTAAATTCACCTGTTTTTATCTGATGGGATTTGAACAAACCCACCGGCATACATGGGATCTCTTTAAGGCCAGATATGTCTGCAGGGTTTTTTATATTCAAATAGGTAATATATTGCTTATAAACAGGATTGTAATGTGCTTGAAATTTAAATAGTTTCAATGCATCACTTTCAAATTCCTTATCGGTTTTAATGTTGAAGATATTTATTTCAGGATACTGCATATTGGCTATAGCAATTACTTAACAAGCGGAAATTAAACTTTAATTTAAAAGAACAAGGTGTATTTGTTTGTTGATTACTGTTTCTGAGCAAAATCATGTGCTCCATTTATAATTTATATTTTTTTAGCGTTTTTTAATTTCCACGACATTATCACCATAACTGAGAAAATATATGCCTTTTGACAGATCAGAAACATCAATTACAGTTCCCCCACCAAATCGTACCCTTTCTCCAAATCTATTATACAATTGATAGAGGGTTTCTTTTGAGAAGGCTATCTCTTCAGTAACCACGTTTTTTGTTTTGAGTTCCACAGGATCAATATCCAACTGATATTTCATGGTATCTGAATAATGTACACGGTTCATGTGATCAACTTGTTTGAGGCGATACATATTTTTTCCGTTATGCGGATATACTTTAATTTTGTATGTGTTATCATCCGGTCCTCCTTTACCTTTAATCTCATCAATGGTTAGCCACCTGTCCCACCTGTACTCTTCAATAAAAAATGTAAGTTGACTGGATTCTCTGGTGGTTTTGCAAATCAAATAGTCATCTTTCATTTTATGGTTTTTCAATTTAAAGGTACTAAGTGGTTTTAAAACCTCTGGATTAATAATCATTGGTTCACAATCATCTTTATGATAAAAAGCAACGGTGATTTTCTCTCCCAGTTTAAATTTCATTATCTCAAGGGATATGATAAATGCGCTGGAGTGTGTTTCATCTGGTATTTTGTGTCCATTTACCATTACACTATCGATGCAAAACTCTCTTTTATTTTTGTTGATAAGTGGATTCTGAACAAATAGGTTTTTTCCCTGATAAATCCCTTTAACGCTTGTTATTTCAGCAAAAGTACTGGCAGAAATTCCAATGGTAAATAATAGAAAAATAAATATTTTCATAATCTGTGGTTTTAAAATTAGGGGAACAAATTTAGTAATTATTCATAATGATGCAATTAATCGCACGAATATTATTTTCTTTTAGTATAATATCTAAATATTTATTAATTATACAAAACACATGCTGTTCTTGATCTATTATTGAAGCAAATCCCAATATTCAACAGCTTTTCTCAGATGTGGAATAACAATACTGCCTCCGACGAGGTTGGCTATTGACATGGCCTCCATAAGTTCTTCTGTTGATATACCAAGCTCATAACATTGATCCAGGTGGTATTTTACACAATCATCACACCGTAAAACCAGTGAGGTGCAAAGACCGATGAGTTCTTTACTGCGTGTATCAAGGGCTCCCTCCCGGTATGCATTGGTATCCAGATTAAATATGCGCTTGATTACCAAATTGTCTTTTTCCAGGATTTTATTGTTCATTTTTTCCCGGTAATGTCTAAAAGTTTTAATTTTTTCATCCATGGTTAAGGGGCTTTCTATTAATGCTTTTCTTTCCAAATAATGTTGCCGATGTGTATGATTCGATTATCACACGGATAAAACTACCCGGTTTATGTTTACTGTCAGGCACAATGACAAGCTTGTTATGAGCTGTCCGGCCAAATATGTCTTTGTCAGAACGTTTCGATTTACCTTCGATCAGGATGTCATATTTTTTGCCAACCTCATCCTTATTGCTTTTCAGGGATAATGATTGTTGTAATTGAATCAGCTCATTCAAACGCTTTAGTTTTATTTTTTCCGGCACATCATCGTCAAAATGCTTTGCCGCATAGGTGCCAGGCCTTTCAGAATATTTGAACATAAAGGCCGAATCAAAACCCACCTCTTCCATAAGGCTTAAACTTGCCGCATGGTCAGATTCAGTTTCACCGGGGAACCCTGAAAAAATATCAGTACTCAGCCCACATCCGGGCATAAGGGATTTGATTTTTTCAATCCGATTGAGATACCACTCCCGTGTATATTTGCGGTTCATGGCTTTTAAAACGCTATTGCTCCCGGATTGTACTGGTAAATGAATGTGATTGCAAATATTATCACAGGCAGCCATGGTTTCAATTAATTCATCAGAAATATCTTTAGGGTGGGAGGTGGTAAAACGTATCCTCATCCCTGGAATTTTGTCAGCAACCAAAGCCAAAAGCCCTGGAAAACCAGTAATTTTTTTGTTTTCTTCCCAATGGTATGAATTGACATTTTGCCCCAGAAGGGTAATTTCATGATATCCACTTTGTTGTAGATTTATTATTTCATTAATGATATCTTTCGGATTACGACTTCTCTCCCGGCCTCGGGTATAAGGAACAACACAATAGGAACAGAAATTATCACAGCCCCGTGTTATTGATACAAATCCACTGACAGATGATTCATCGATACGATGAGGCACAATGTTTTCATATGTTTCAGTACGGCTTAATTCAAGGTCTGAAACAAACCCATTTCCCCGGGAAATTTTGTGAAGGATTTCCGGGAGATGACGATAAGCATCCGGACCGGCAATAAAATCCACGGCATTTTTGCTCCTGAAATCTGTCCCTATATGTTGTGCCATACATCCAAGTATCCCCAGTTTCATGTTTTTCTTTTTCTTTTTCAGACCGTTCAGATGCTCCAGTTTATTCCAAATACGTTTTTCTGCATTTTCGCGTACAGCACAGGTATTCAACATCACCAAACCAGCATCACTAATATCACTTGCCGGCTTATAGCCTTCGTTATGTAATATGGCAGCAACCACTTCACTGTCTGCAATGTTCATTTGACAACCAAAGGTCTCTATATGATAGGTTTTGTTTTTTGTCATGTTACAAAATTACAGTTTGTAAACCAGATACTGATAAAAAACTTTATTTTTTCACTCAGCTAATATTGGAAAAGACAAATAAAATAAGTGATACATAAACATAAACCGGAAAGTTAATTATTAAAACTTGCAGCGTTTTATCCATTATCCCCGGATTTACCAAAACGATAATGAAAAAAGCCGCCATTACATTATTTATTTGCAATGGCGGCTGATATGCTTGATTTTAAATTATTTGCTTTCTTCAGGCAGGAATACAACATCCATTTTTACTTTGTCTTTAAAGATATTTGATGCAAAATCTGCAATTTCCTGTTTTGTGACAGACTCTGCCATTTTATCCATTTGAGGGGAGTAATTGTAAATGCCTGTGGATTGATAGAGCGATAAAATATTCACCCAGCTAAAATTGTCTTTCAGGTATTCACTGCGTTTTTTCTTATAGGCTTTTTTAAATTCCTCAACATAGTGATCTTCTATATCGCCATTGCGTAATTTCTCGATTTCATCGTAAACCACGGCTTTCAGTTCATCCACACGTTCGGGAGCACAGTCGAATTTTATGGTATAGCTGTATTCCTCAACAGGTTCAAATTTAATGTTACCCCAGGTGCTGACACCATAAGTTCCACCCTGCTCTTCGCGTACTGTTTCAGTAAATCTACGGTCAAGAATATTTGTAACAGCATCAATAAGGGTATTGTTGCGGGTGTTGTATTCCATATCGTTGTGATATTCGATTTGGACAGTGGCTTTGGGTGTTACCATGGGGATTTTGATGGTTTTTTCTATGGGATGTTTGCTAAAGCGCATACCTGTATCTTTATAATCTTCTTCTTTTCCGGTGGCAGGAATGGATGCAAGGTATTTTTCCAGCATATTTTTGAGTTGCTTCCGCTCAAAATTGCCCACCAGAAACAAGATAAAGTCTTCAGGGTTACTGTATCGTTCATTGTATAATGTCAACAGGTCATCATTATAATCAATGGCCTGATAATCTTTCCAGGTAAGTGGTTTGGCTCTTTTGTGATAATCGTAACGTATTGCCTGCAAGCTGTCCCTCATTACGGTTCCGGGATTATTCAACCGGTTTTTATAATACCGTTCCCTTGAAGACATATAATTGTTATATCCTTTTTCATCAAGCCTTGGCTTTGTGAATTTCAGGTGATACAATTTAAAATTGTCTTTGAGGTATTCTATCATTGAAAGACCCAGGATATTTTCGTTGTACATGTTAATGCCTCCAAAATCGTAACGTTTCTTGCCTTTCATAAACCTGTCCAGCAGTGTCTGGTCAAAATCAGCCAGGCCACTGTTGGTAACTGCACCATGTGCAACATCCAGTGCGGCTTTTTGGTCTGCGTCATAGAGGGATTGTCCCCCTTTGGAAAAGAAATAGAATGCGTATTCATCCTCTTTAAAATCAGCAAATTTTACAAATACTTCCATACCATTTGAGAGTGTCCACTTTTCACATTCCGGTTCACTGATCTTTTCAGTTTTTACAATACTGCCTGGTTTGGGGGTTTCTTCCAGGAGGTCATCAATACTTATTTCAGGCTCATAAGGTTCATATTCTTTTGTTTCGGCGTTCTTCAATGTTTTGTCAATTTCTTCCTGCGAAGGCAGCTCCACATCATCGGGGGCGGAAAGCGTAATCACCCTGTTATTTTCTGTTATCAAGCCTTTTATAGATTGTTCTACTTCACTGAGTGAGATATCATCGAGATACTGGTCATAGAAGGCTTTCTGTATTTCGGGTGACATGATAGCCGTTTCTTTTTTGAAAGCATTGACAACAGAATAACAGTGACTTCGGCTTTTACGGGTGTCTTTTTCCTTCACACTGCGCTCAGCCCATCTCATTCTTACTTCTTTTATTTCATCAAGTTCTGATTGGGCAAAACCATGCTGTTGCGCACGGTAAAATTCTTCGAGTGCAATTTGCATAGAACTTAAAACTTCACCCTCCCTTGGATATGCATACATCATAAGCGCAGCTTTTTCAGGTTTGATGTTATAATAAGACCAGCCGCCACGTGTCATTGGTTGGCCTTCATCCTCATTTCTATTATCAATTCGTTGCCTGAGGATACTAAAAGCAAGGTTTCGCACGGCATCTTCCCTGAAATCTTCAAATGTTTTGTTAGGTTCCATGGGTTTATGCTTAAAATATAATCTCAAACCTATGTTACTTGCTTCTTTATCGGTATGGATGGCATAGAGTGTTTCATTATGATCGGGGATTTCCTGCTCAACACGTGGTTTGGGATTATCTTTCACAGATAAATCACTGTACATTTCTTTAATCTTTGCTTCAGTTTCATCCACATCAAGATCACCTATGGCAACAATGGCTTGTAAGTCTGGCCGGTACCAGGTATTAAAGAAGTCCCGCAGGCGTTGTGCCGGTCCATCATCAATAATATCAATATCACCAATGACATTGTGTTCGGCATATTTTGAATTTTTGTACAGTTTTTTGTTTATGCTGTCGCGGATACGGGAATATGAGGAGTTGCGGGCACGCCATTCTTCATGAATTACACCGCGTTCCTTTTTAATTTCTTCGTCAAGGTAAGATACATCTGAGGCCCAGTCTTTAAGTATAAGCATAGAAGTATCCATGTGTGCTTTATCTTCCATGGGAACTTTTGTAAGCGTATAAACGGTTTCATTGTAATTTGTCCATGCATTGATGTCCGGGCCAAATTCCATCCCAATGCTTTGGAGGTAATCAAGTACGGCTTTATCAGGGAAATTTTCCGTACCGTTGAAAGCCATGTGTTCACAAAAATGCGCCAAACCATTCTGATCAGGTTCTTCCTGCATAGCGCCGGCATGCACAAGCAGCCAAAACTCGGCCCGTTTTTCGGGTTTTTCATTGTGCCTGATGTAATACTTCATCCCGTTATCAAGGGTACCCACCCGATACGAATCATCAAAAGGGATGTCATCAGACAATTTAATTTTTTCCTGGCTAAAGGCAGCGCTACACAAAACCAGGATAGTGGTAATAAGTATAAGTTTTTTCATAAGTAAAATGTTTTAGTGAAAATATAGCATAAAAATAGAATATTTTTTAAGAAAATAAAAATAGGTAATAAATTGCTGGGTCTTGGATTTGAGGTAGTAGAATGTTAAGTTGCAATAATGGCTTAGTGGAACAAGGTTAAGTCATTTCTGCCGCCCCTGCCAGATCATTTTCACTGCTGTATAAAACCCGCAGAATAGTAAAACCTGAAAATTTTTAAAACAATTAACGGAACTGATTGTAAGTTAAATGAATGTCTGTAAAACACAATATCAATACATGTGTTGGTTGTCGGATGACAATTAGTGCTACCGCTTTTCTGAATGTTATCATTCAATAAGCGGGTAGGCATGAAGGCATTAATGAATCGAATGTTAACCCTAAAATTTTTTAATTATTATGGTAAAAGTGATTGAAGTAATTGCAGCATCTAAAGAAGGTTTTACTGAAGCAACACAAAACGCTGTTGAAAAAGCATCAAAAACTGTAAAAAACATTCAGTCCGTGTATATCAAGGAAATGAATGCCAATGTTGAAAACAACAAAATTGTTTCCTATGCGGTGAATGCTAAAATATCTTTCATCGTTGAGGACTGATAAAGAGGTTGTTTTGAGCCTGCTGCAGGTTTTGCAGCAGGCTTTGTTATTTTTCCGAAGGATACATTTCTATGGTATCTTTTATGTTGTTTAGCTGAATTACCTTTTTGTAATTAATTTTAATGTAGTGACTTATCCTGATTTTCATGATCGTGAATTCAGGTTTTGCCATTCTGCACAAGCAATAACAGGTTGATCCTGAAGTTTGAGGCAGAAAAAAGGGAGGATTACTTTCCTTCTATACACCATGTCACGAGCACATCCATCATGTCTTTGTAAAAGCAACTGCGGTGATGGTCGGAACATTCAACGCTGATGTAATTGTTATTTGTGTCGTGGGCTATGATGTTGAGATGTTTACGGAAGTTGCTTAGATTATTGTTGATTTTAAATATGCTTTCCTTTGCTGACCAGAAAAGCGTAAGGTTCCGGGTGTCGTTGTCTGCCAGTTTTATTTCTTTGTTGCTAAGAAATTTGCCGGCGGTTTTTCTTATCCTGTTGGCCGGAATTTCCAGATCTATACCAACGGGGTATTGTGAAATGGCCAGTGCAGCGTGTGTTTTACAATGCGAAATGCTGATGTTATAGGCACTGTTTTTCAGTTGAGGTTGTTTTTTATTGTAAATCAAACTGCCGTCAAATCCGGCCTGATATAGCAGGTTTCTGATTGCCAAAAATTCCCGTTTCCTTTGGTTATTTTTCAGTGATCGTAGTTTTTTCTCTTCTTGTTCTGATAAGGGAATTGTTGCCGCATGGTGTGGCTGAGGCAATTTCTGCATGTAAATCGTAATATCTTCTGAAGGGATAATGTGGTGAATGATCATAACTTAATTCCAGCTTGTTGTTTCAATCAAATGTGTAATGTCTTTTTTTATAAATTTTAAAACGGGTGCAATGCTGTCTTTATTGGGTTTTGCATTAAAATACAGCGATCCCCTAACGAAATGGTCAGTGCTGTCGGTCATATAAAACTGAACCCATGAGGCGACATTGCCTTTAAGCTCATAAAGCACGGAATATACATTGGCGCTGTCATTTTCATACATGGTTTCGTTTATGGCAGAAGCTTTGACAGTATGTTTATATACCATTTCCCTTGTATCTTCGGTAAGTGTTTTAAGGTCATTATCAACCGGTTTATAAGTAAAGTATATGGTGGCTTTTTGAAGTGGAAAATGCAGGTTCAGCCAACAGGGGTTGGGGTCTTCGCCTTTCATCACAATGGCATATTCCGGGTAATCAAAATGGTAAGGACATTCACCATCGTACCGTATATAATTTTTTTCAGGCAGATCAATACGGTGGTAGCCTTTGGGTTTTGGTGATGTGTTATTATTTTTATTATTACAACTGTGAGACATAAAGCCTGCCAGCACAATAAATATAACCGGCAAGATCAGTTTATCAGGTATTATCATTTTTAACATACACTTCAATGGATTTAATGCGCCGGTTGTCAACCGATTTAATGGTAAAGACAAAATTTTCGTAGGGGACACTTTCATTTTTTTCGGGCATTTCACCTTTTATTTCCAGGATGAGCCCGGCCAGGGAATCAGCATCACCCTTAACATCATCAAATATCCTGTTATCGCACTCAATAATTTTACAAAAATCATTCAGAGAAATGCGGGCGTCAAATTCCCATGTATTTTTGTCTGTTTTTTTGAACAGATTTTCTTCCATGTCAGATTCATCAATGATTTCACCAACGATTTCTTCGAGGATATCTTCCAGGGTGATCAAGCCGCTTGTTCCGCCGTATTCATCCACAACTATTGCCATGTGGATTTTTTTCTGTTGAAATTTTTCAAGCAATGCTGATATTTTTTTTGATTCAGGCACAAAATAAAAATCCCTGATGAGCTCTTGCCATTTAAAATTATTTTTGTCTTTTTGGTTAATGTATGATAACAGGTCTTTTACGTACAGGATGCCGCGGATATTATCCAGGTCTTTGTTATATACAGGCAAGCGTGAATAGCCTGATTCAATAATAACAGACAAGACCTTGTTGATGCTGTATGAAATGTCAATCCCGACGATACTCAATCGTGGTTTCATGATTTCTTTAACCTGGATATTGCTGAAATTTACAATCCCTTCAAGCATCTCTTTTTCATCGTTCAGGTTGTCAGAAGCCAGTTCAATAGCCTGGCTAAGCTCATCCATGCTGATGTTCTGGTGTTTTTTTCTCAGTCGCCGGTTGATCAGCCTGGTGCTTTTAGTAAGCAGGATTGACACCGGATAAAATATTTTACTGAACAAATTGAGAGGCAGGGCCATACTCAATGCATATTTGCGTGCAAATTTGTTGGCATAAACTTTTGGCATCAGTTCACCAAGCAGCAAGAGCAGGAAGGATACCACTATCACCTGAAGGATAAAACGCAAGGCTTCGGATTCTATGACAACAAGCAATGGATCGGTAACGTATGCTGCCAGTATAACGATGGCGACATTTATAAAATTATTGGCCACCAGGATTGTTGCCAGCAAAAACTCAGGTTTGTCAAGCAAGTGCAGTACAATTCTGCTTATTTTGTTATTTTTATCTGCAATTAACTGTTTGTCAGTGGGGGTAAGTGAAAAGTAAGCCACTTCTGATCCTGAAACCATGGCCGAACAGAAAATCAAAAAGACAATTAAAATAATACCAGTGCTTATTCCCATATTTTATTTTGCTCTATTCTAAAATTAACGGACTATCAGGATTGTAGGATTACGAGATTGCACGAAAGCATGATAGCACGAATGCACGAAAGCGAGAATGCACGATGGCGCGATAGGATAAGTTGTAAATCGGATTTTCATAATTTCCATTGGTCTGGATTCGTGTACATAGTGATTAATACCGATATGTGTTCTTATTTCTTCCATATCGTGCTATCTCGCAATCGTGCTTTCGTTTTTTATGTGTTCTTATTTTTTCCATATCTAACCTTCCTTCTCACTCTCTTACAATCACACTTCTATAGGATTGTTGCACTGTATCCAGGATGCGAGAAATCGCATACCTACAGTGCACAATCACGCTGTCTCCCCATCGTGCATTCATGCTATCGTACTATCATTCCATCTCCCTATCGTGCCATCGTTTTTATCAACTGTAATGCTATTTTTAAAACGGCAGATCGTCATTTTCATTGTTTTCACCACCAAAAGGATCTTCGTTTGTGTCTTGTCCCTGATCCTGAGGGGTATTATCCGGTTTCTTTCCTGTATCTGCACTAGTATCAGCAGGGGTTTGTTGATTTTGTTGGTAATCATCGTCCAGGCCGCGCTTGTTGGATATCCGTAATACTTGTGCCACGATCTGGGTGATGTATTTTTCTTGTCCGTTCTGGTCTTCGTATTTCCGGGTTTGAATTTTCCCTTCGACATAAACCTGCATGCCTTTTTTAATCCTGTTTTCTACATATTTTGCTGTATTCCGCCAGGCTACGACATTGTGCCATTCGGTACGTTTTTCCCATTCACCGTCCTGGCGTTTAAAAGATTCGTCTGTGGCCAGCGGAAATTTAGCCAATGGCACGTCAGGTTGAATATAATTGATGTCAGGGTCTTTGCCGACATTTCCTAAGAGAATTACTTTGTTTATCATAGACAATAAATTTTATGTAAAGATAAAAAATGTTTTATTGAACAATGGTCATTTCCTCAATTAAGTGCGAGGCCCCGGCAAATTTATCAATGATAAAAAGTGCATACCGCATATCGAGGCTGATGTTGCGGCACATATCCGGATCATACATCAGGTCACTCATGGTCCCTTCCCAATTACGGTCGAAATTGATGCCTATCATGTGTCCGTCTGCATTGATAACGGGAGAACCGGAATTGCCGCCTGATGTATGGTTGCTTGCGATAAAGCATACTTGCATTGTGCCGTTTTCATTGGCATAAGGGCCATAGTCTTTTTTATTATACAGTTCTTTCAGCTTGTCAGGAACTTTAT
This sequence comes from Bacteroidota bacterium, assembly GCA_051748025.1. Classification (GTDB taxonomy): domain Bacteria; phylum Bacteroidota; class Bacteroidia; order Bacteroidales; family ML635J-15; genus JAQIBY01. The sequence continues at coordinate 5,473 of JBNJGX010000026.1, read as the reverse complement.
AATCATATACATCCGGGTCTTCTTTTTCCATGATGCCTTCGATGGTGGTATAATACTTATAAAGCACGGCATCTTTCGGGGTATAATTATCCACTTCCCCATAAGTTATTCTGAGGGTAAAATTGGCATCGGGATAAAATGTTTTATCTTTTTTCCATTTCATTTGTGCAGCCATATAATGTCTGTCAAGGCTGTCCATTTTTACCGTGAAACGTTTTGTTTCAGGGCTGATGTTGTTAAGGTAAATGCCGATAAAATCCTGATACAATTCATATGCCGGGTCTTTTTCAAGCTTTTTGATTTTCCCTTTGAATCCGTCAAGAAAATCTTGCATATTTTCTTCGTTTGTATAAAGTGATTTTTTAAACATTTTATCCACTGTTTTATTCAGTCCCTTATTTTCGATGGTTTCAATAAGATCGGGCCAGTATTCTTTGTCAATATTTTCTGAATAAAAATCCAGTATTTCTTTGGTAACGGCTTTGGCTGTTTCCTTGTCGTAATCTTCAAAAAAGTTTTGTGTCCGTTTTTTCAAAGATTCGGCTTCATCTTCAACGCGTTCTTCTGATGCTTCGTTTTTGACAAGGTTAATAAGTGTGCGGGAGGCAGAAGTCATTTTTATGAATTCCAATCCATTGAGGGCTTCAAAGATGCATGTGGATATTTTTTCGTAAGGGGTTATTTTGGTATATATATTTTCATAGTCAGCCAAAATATTTTCGTATTTTGTGTTTTTTGCCCATTTTTTAAAGGCTTGTTCTGCTTCTTGTTTTCTTTTTATGGCATTCATGCGTTCAAGGCCGTTATTTTCACCTATCCATTTTTTCCATCCGTTGGCAATGCTTGCTGCTTTTGAGGCATACTGGATTCGGATGAGATCATCAGATTCCATAGCGGCTTTCATTTTGTCAAGGATCCTGTCACGCATCTGAATCCGTACAGGGTTGACCGTTTGTGTTGTTAACTCCAGCTCATAACTGGGTGCATATTGATCTGTGGATCCCGGAAAACCAAATACCATGGTAAAATCGCCTTTATCATAACCATTAAGTGAGATCGGAAAGTGTTTTTCAGGTTTCATAGGGATATTGTCTTCGTCGTATTCGGCAGGGGATCCGTCAGGAGCGGTGTAAATCCTGAAAAGTGAAAAATCGCCTGTATGGCGTGGCCACATCCAGTTGTCGGTATCGCCGCCAAATTTTCCTATGGATGAAGGCGGAGCGCCAACCAGTCTGACATCTTTATACACTTTATAAGTTGACATGAAATATTGATTTCCATGGAAAAATGCTTTGATGCTTATTTCAAGGGCTTCATTGCCATTATGTTTCTCTCTCAGATCGCTCATGTTTTTGTCGATGATATTTTGTCTTTCTTTTTCAGACATGTTTTCATCAACACCTTCCAACACTGTATTTGATACATCTTTAATGCTTTCGAGGAATTTCACGCTCAGGCCCTGGTTTACCAATTCTTCTTCATTTGACATTGCCCAAAACCCATCACTCAGGTAATCATGTTCCAGGCTGCTGTGTTTCTGGATGTATCCATATCCACAGTGGTGATTTGTAATAAGTAAGCCCTGATCAGAGATCAGTTCGCCTGTACAACCGCCACCAAAAATGACAATACCATCTTTCATGCTGTTTTGGTTGATGCTGTAGATATCATCAGCAGAAAGGCGAAATCCTTTTTGCTGCATATCCTCAATGTTATACTTTTCAAGAAAAAGCGGCAGCCACATTCCTTCATCAGCCCGTAGATTAACACTTGTTAGAATAATTAACCCGGCAATTAAACCAATGATTCTCGTTTTCATAACTCTCATTTTTTTACGTCCTGTCTTTAATGATAACAATTAGTTATTTTTTATTGATTATTATAGTTTGGTTAGTCGTTTTTTTAGTTCTTCATAAAGGTTTTGAACCGGTAATCCGACGACATTATAATATGATCCAGAAATGTGGTCAATGCCGATATAGCCGATCCATTCCTGTATGCCATAGGCGCCGGCCTTGTCATAAGGTTTGTACCTTTCGATATAATTGCGGATTTCCTCATCACTGAGTTTGGTAAAATGGACTTTTGTTTCGGCCCAGAAACTTTCCAGTCCGTTATTATCTTTTAAACACATTCCGGTAATCACAGAATGTGTATCATCAGATAAATGTTTCAGCATCTGAAAAGCATCTGAATAGTTTTCGGGTTTGCCCAGGATGGTATTTTTGCTCCACACAATGGTGTCTGCAGTGATGATAAGTTCATTATCGTTTTTCAGCGGGGTAAGTTCCGCTTTTTTACATGCCAGTTCACATGCTGTGTCCTGTTCCGGCAGATTTTCAGGGTAATGTTCTACTTCAAGTCCTGATTTGCGAACAATAAATTTCAATCCCAGATCATGCATGAGCCTTTGCCGGCGTGGTGATTGACTTGCCAGAACAAATTGATATGTTTGATTCAGTTTTTCTATCATAGGGGATTAATGTTTAAATAAATGATCAGGATAAATAAAAATCCCACAATCATTAAGTATTTCAGTCTTTTGCAATAGCGTTTTAGTTGATGTTTCTTTTTCAATTTAAATATCTGCAGGGCCATAAACACAGCCGGCAGCACAAGCAATACAATTATATATGTCATGCTCAGGATATTATACCTTATGTAATCAAGGTTTTTAATGTAAACAAACCAGGCGATTACAACAAACACCACAAATAAAATCAGAATAATGCTGATGGTGGTTCGGGCGGTTTTTTTTCCCATCTTTATGGGTAAGGTTTTGGCCCCGGCCTGATAATCCCCCCGAAAATCTTTAATGTTTTTGGTAATTTCATGGGCGAGGGATAACAGGAATGCTGCACCACTGAATCCCAGGCTAAGTACCATTAGGTGGTGATATAGTTCTGTTGGTATTTTACTTCCCATTAGTTTAACAGCAAAAAAGTATTCAAGTGTAAAAACCAGGAAAGGGATGCCTGCTATAAGAACCGACATGATAATGTTTCCGGTCAGCAGTTTGTATTTATACAGTGAAGAATAGCGCCAGAATACAAACGTAATAAAAGGAAAAATAAGACCAAACCAAAAGAATCCTGCTTTGTAGGCTACCAGCCAGCCTGTTACTATGCCGAGCAACGAAAACACAGAATGTAAAACAATGGCCATCCGCCTGTTGATATGTACGCCGATAACTACCCTGTCAGGCCGGTTGTGTAAATCGGCTTTACGGTCAAAATAATCATTGATAATGCCGGCACCTGCCGAAATCAGCAATACGCTTGCCACAAGAAATCCAAATTCAGTATCGGGCATGCTGAGTTGTTTACCGGCATATTGCAGTACAGGTTCAAGCAGAAAATACCTGAAGATATACATGCAGGCTGCTATGGCAAGTAGTTTATAAAAACGTATAAGTTGTAAAAAAGTGCGCATTTTATTCGTACCAGTTGTTTTGCGTTTTCATCACCTGTGTAATGATATCCCTGACACAGCCTTCTCCACTATTTTTATCAGAGATAAACATTGATATACCTTTTATTTCCTCTGAAGCATCAGCAGGACAGGTGGGGACACCGACAGTTTTCATAACTTCATAATCAGGAAGATCGTCACCCATATATAATATTTTCGAATAATCAAGCTTATAGGTATCAATAAAGTGTTTTAAATCTGCCATTTTATTTTGTGATCCTGTATAAATGGATTTTATACCAAGGTTATTAAAACGTAAGACAACTGAGTTGTTCAGCCCGCCGGTGATAATCCCAACGATATATCCTTCTTCATTAGCCCGTTTCAGTGCGTAGCCATCTTTTGTATTTGTGGTGCGCATTAATTTACCGTCATCACAAATGGAAACAACAGATTTTGACAGAACACCATCAACATCAAAAACAAAAGCCTTTATTTGTTTTAGTTTTTCCTTAAAATTCAAATTACCATGTGTTGTCATTCGGGTTTATTTCTATTTGTTTCAAATATACGATTACTTAATGTTTTATACAAATCTGCAAGTGCTTTGTTTTGTTTTAATACATTGAGATGTTTTTGTATTGTGTTTTGATCATTCCGTACTGCTGGGCCTGTCTGGCAAAGTTTCGGGTTTTTTTTGGTTAACACTTTTTCTGTGGTTTCCCTTATAAGGGGCTCAAAAACCTCAAAACCCAACCCACTGTCTTTGGTTATTTCTGTGGCAATCTGATACATGTGATTGGTAAAATTGCTGGCAAATACAGCAGCAGTATGAAGTTTTAACCTTTCGTCAGAATTGAGCTCATAAACATGCCGGGAAATTTTATCCGCTATCTGTTGAAGCCGGTCATTGCTGTATTTATTGATGGATTCAATGAAAACGGGGGCATTTCTGAAATCGGCAATATGATGTTTGCTGAAGGTTTGTAGCGGATACAGAACAGCATAATTCTCACTGTAACCCTTAAAAACATTCATGTCCATACTTCCGGCGGTATGGATAAGCAATTTATTCCCAAAATCCTGTCCTTTCAGGATTTCCGGTAACACATCATCACTAACACAAAAAATAATTGTATCGGAAATTTCAGGGATGTCATCCGGATGATCTCCTGCTTCTGCTCCGCATTGACTGGCCAGATGTACGGCATTATCCATATGTTTGCTGATGATGCTGTTTATCACAAACTTATGTTGAAACAATGTCATGCAAAGATTTGTTCCCAGATTTCCGCTTCCGACAATACTAATTTGATGTGACATACAACTATTTTTCCTTATTTTGCATCTGTTAGCTTGTGATGAAACAAGTTTTAAATTGTGAAATTACAAGTTTTTTTGTAAATTTAAACTTTAGCTTTACATCTTTATGAAAACATTAAGCAGATTTATTTTACTTTCATTCATCATAGGGTTGTTGTCGTATCATGGATATGCCCAAAAACAGGAAATTAATGAAGTACTTGAAACAAGGGGAGAAGCGGTTTTAGTAATAAAATGTAAAGACACAGAAAAATTATCCGGTATAAGTAAGATTGCCAGTATCACAGAATTCAATTCAGAAGGGGTAATTGCATATATCAGCCGGAAACATTTTCAATCGCTCAAGGCAATGGAAGTGGAATTCCGGTTGTACAAACCATATTATGATAAAAGGCGGGCATTAAATATGGCTGCCACAATATCAGAAATGGCAGACTGGAACAAGTACCCAACATGGTCAGTATTCCAGAATATGATGATCTCTTATGCAGAGGATTATCCTGATATCTGCAAGCTTGATACCATTGGATACTCGGTAGAAGGACGGGCTATGCTGGTTGTTAAGGTAAGCGATAACGTTGATGTTGATGAACCTGAGCCGGAATTTTTCCTGACAGGACAAATGCATGGCGATGAACTGGTAAGTTATATGTTGCCACTGCGTATGATTGATTATCTGCTGTCTAATTATGGCAGTGATGACAGGGTAGATAGTATCATTAACAACATGGAAATATGG
>JBNJGX010000025.1:11543-17061 GCA_051748025.1 Bacteroidota bacterium | reverse complement strand
AGATTTTATCAACAAGGTGTATTCTGAGTCAAAAAATATCTCTATTGATTACGGGGTAATGGAAAAAGCCAAAAATGTTTACACATTATGTGCAGATTTTGGCTGGTCAGACCTGGGAACATGGAAAAGCCTTTATGACAATAAGGAGAAAACAACCACCAATAATGTAATAACCGGCAATGACCAGGTAATGACACATAACACACATGGTTGTATTATTCATATGCCAGATGATAAAGTAGCTGTAATCAATGATATGGAAGACTTCATAATCGTTGATTCAGGAGATGCTCTGTTGATTCATCGTTTTGAAAAAGAACAGGAAATCAAAGAAATAGTGAATGACATCAAGCGGAAATTTGGGGAGGATAAAGCGTAAAATAAAGGGTTAGGTGCTAGGTTTTAGGTGTTAGGGTTTAGGTGATGAGAAATCTTAAACCTAAAACCTAAAACCTTATTTTATGTTTAATACTCCCAGAGGTCATGTTCATACTGAAATATCTCTTCCTCAACGCGCTTGCCCTCATGCATAGCGTCAATTCCCAACAAATAATCTCTGATAAACCTGTTATCATAGACATTGCTTTCAATAAGCACATGTGATTCAAACCTGCGTTTAAAGAAAATATCATCGAAAGTCCTTCGCTGAGCATCATTGCCTCTGTTAAACACTTCATATTCCGCAAACAAATCCCTGTAGTGGGGGAAATAAATCCAGAACAACCGTTGTCTGTAATGTTGCCCTGACATATCCTCAAATTCGGCAACCGGGGCCATGGCGATAATTCTCACGTCCATTACAGACCGTTGTTTATCAAACACCCATTCTTCCCATAAAATAATTGATTGAATATCACGCTTATTAATGCTTCTGTCTTTGGTAACATTAATCATTTCTCCAGTAACTGTATCCACTTCCCTTGCTTCTTCTGTGTATGTAAGCACAGATTTCCTTGCTGCAGTATCCTCAATGGGAATTGGTTTTTCATACCAGTTTGTAAAGTCATTTGGATTGAACTCAAACACAGGCTTTCGTTGCGCTTCAGAAGAATTTAGCACACCCAAATCATAAACCAGATATGTAAAATTAACCCGTTGTCTGTCAGGTTGTTTTCCGGAAGGATAATCCACTGGTTGCAAGGGAAAATACAATGGGTGATTTATTTTCTGTCTCATATCAATTTCCCTGAGTATCCGCTTTGAATACATAGCGTCAGCCTCTCTTATCTCTTGATATTTAACAGGTTCACGTTTGGGCACATGCTCTCTTGCATAGGCCCCGTCGAGGACATCCTCTACCTGGCCTTTTGCAGGCAGGAATGCTCCGGATAAGAGCAACAATGCAATGATAATACAAAAGTTTTGTCGTTTCATAACTATTTAATTTCTAATGTAATCGGTGCAGTTTGTTTAACCCCCGACGGACCTCTGACTTTGATGGTCTCAAAATTAATCTGAGTACCACGACCTAATCCGCGTAAAGCTTGTTTGGCTTCATTATTCAAGCGCCTTCCTGTGCAAGGTATGGTTGCCTTTTGTCCTCTCACGGTGTAAGCGAAAGTAAAGCTCACAACATTAAAATCTACGTCGAAAGGAAAAAAGTTTTCTCCAAGCGTGGCCATTAAGATTCCGTCCATAACATCATCTTTGTGTACCTGTCCTTCACTATAAGCTCCGTTTAATTTCGCCATTGGTGTAGGCACATTTAACACCCTGAATTTTTTAGTGCCAAGGCTTTTTCTGCCGTCTTCTGTATCAACAGATACACTGATGCTTACATTTCTTGTCGTCGGACTGGTAATTTTCACAATATAAGCATCACCACGAGGGATAAGTCTGCCACCACCGGATAAATATGCATTTACTTGTTCCTTAGGATAGCCAGACACAGAAATTTCAACAGGGTTATCAATACCACGGTAAAACACGTTCAAACCAGAAGCAGAAATAGCAAACCCGGCTTCTCCCACCATATATTCCGATTTGAAAGGTAAAAGCTTAACCCCTACTTTTGATTTCCATTCGATAAGGCCACCATATTGTTTGGTTCCAACACTTTGGCAATTTTCAATCTCAAACTGGCCTTTTCCATCTACAACAGGCAATGTATCATAATCTACACCCAGTTCTCCACGCATTTCATACTTGTCTTTTTCAGCGTCAATGGTGTCATAGAAAGGATGTTTTGTGCTGTAATACACAGTAGGTTTCAGGGAGGTATCCCTTGCAGCAATAAAAACTTCAGCTTCATAACTACTCCCTCGAACCACGTATGATTTTGTAGCATTCACAACAGCCTCAATATCTGTAATGGTAACATCCAATTCATCCACCCCCGTGATCATTCTTTCAATAACATCTGCTTCTGAATTTCTGACGTCAGCCTGCATTTTGGTCATCATTGTAACTGAAGCCACAAGCGGCATTCCTTTGAAAATCGATGCTTGCCAGGATCTGGGTTCTTCGGGATCATCATAATCATCTTCTGTTGCCAGAGCTGATTCAACATTCTTATAAATTATTGATGAAGTATCAGATGACAATACGGGCATATCAAGCAACATATCCCTGTAGTTTTCAATCCACATTCTGAGGCTGTCCCCTTTTTGTGGTCCTCCCTCACCAATCATTAATTCTGCTGCGACATTAAGGTCATCTTTTTTCTTAATGTTATTAACATCTGCATCTTCACCATCTGCCTTTCGTACAACTTCATATTTTAATCTTTGTATTTCTTTCACCAGGTTATCACTCCGCTTTTTAATTTCCATAGCCCTTTCATGCACCTCACCATACTTTTCAGGTTGCATGGCATTTAAACCTTCAAGATCAGAATAAAGGTTTTTTGTCTTATTATGAAAATTATCAGTAGTTGATTGAAGGCTTTCATCAACCTGAACAAAAGCGTTAATAACTTCACCTGAAATGTTAAGTGCCAGCATAGCCGTCAAAAAGAGATACATCATCTTTATCAACTTTTGTCTCGGCGTTTCTGGACAATTTGCTGCTGCCATAATTTATAATTTACTTAATTACTATTAAACATTAAAAACAATTAAAAATCTAACTCTCAGCTTTTATCCACAGTCATTGCAGATAACATATTACCATACACAGTGTTTAGTGCTGATAAATTAGAACCAAGGCGGGATACTTCTTCTTTGAAACGTTTTGTATCCTCAACTGATTCCTGCAAGCTCTCCATCACTTCATTCATGCCACTGTACAGGGATTTCGATTTTTCGAGTTGCTCATTTGTCCCTTGAAGTTGCAATTCGTAAGCTGCATTGAGGGCAGTCAGGTTTTTGGTCATGTTTTCAAGTTGTTCTGCATACGTATTTGATGATCCGGTTGTTTTTTCATATTCCTGGTTCATGGCTTCTGTCAGTTTTTCATAAGTAGAAGCCAGTTTATTTCCGGATTCACCAACGACATCAGCAGACTTATCATATGTTGTTGACAATTTCTCTGCAGATTGGTTTAGTTTCTGAGCAGAAGAACCATATGTATCAGCAAATTCGTTGACTTTGTCTGAAGCTTTCTGGAAATTTGCTACATAATTATTTGTCACACTGGTAGCTTCAGAAACATCTTTTAATTTTTCAGCGGTATTACTCATGTTGCGTAAGCCATCACCAAGCTTTTCAAACAATTGTGGTGAAATTTCAGCGCTTTCAATCATGGCATCAAAACGCTCAAGGGCGGTTTTCTTGGATTGAACGGCTGACTTACTGTCACCTGCATCCACAGATTCATCAATACCGGCAAGTTCAGGGTACACAATACTCCAGTCATACTCTTCATGTAAAGGTTCAAATGCCGACAAAAAGAAAATAATTGCCTCAGTTCCCAATCCGGCAATAAGCATTATACTGGCTCCCGGATAGTGCTGAATTTTAAACAATGCACCAAGAAGCACCACTGCTGCTCCCCAACCATAGACGTAAGACATAAACTGTTGATACTGCTTACTTTTAAATAATTCAGATAAGTTCATAGTTGCTAATTTTTGTTTGTTAATCCTCTGTTTTAATTTATTAAATCTCTGTTTTAATTAATATACTTGTGAATAAGAACCTCCGTCATCACGATGCCGTCCCAGATATGTACGAACATTCCTGAAACCAATATAGGATTTAGCTGAATCCTGGTATTCATAAGTTCTGGTACCATTTTGCATGTAATAAGCCACATCCTTCCAGCTTCCACCACGAATAACTTTGCGTTTTAGGGCGGGCGGGTCATCCGGATGTGCATAATATTGATAATCCGGATTCAGATCATGTGTAAACCTGTATGCTGATTCATCATAAGCATTGCGTGTCCATTCAGCCACATTACCAGCCATATCATACAAACCATATGGATTGGGGTCATAAGTAGCAACCATCAGGGTTTGCACACCACCATCATCATAATAATTACCCCGCATAGGCTTGAAATTGGCAATAAAACACCCACTGTAATTTCTTGTATATAATCCACCCCATGGATACATAGAGAGGTCCAGACCACCTCTTGCTGCATATTCCCATTCTGATTCTGTCGGGAGACGATACTGATTCACATAATAATCCCTTGTCTCACGCTGGTAAGCATTTTTAAGCATAGACCTCCAGATAGAAAATGCAGTGGCTTGTTTCCAGCTAACACCCACAACCGGGTAATGATCATAGGCCGGGTGCCAGAAGTACATTTCCGTCATTGGCTCGTTATAAGAGTATGTATAATCACTCATCCAACACAAAGTATCCGGGTATACAGCTACTCTGTCATGCATAACAAAATCAAATTGACTGGAAACTTCACGGTCTTCAAAATCTTCCCATTCTCTTTGCCGTTTCAATTCTTCCCTGTCTTTAATTGTACCTTCATATTCTTCAGTTTCCGGATTCCAATGCCGTCCAATCCTCAGGCCATGGTCTTCTTCCCTGTCAAATTCACGCTGAACATCCTGCTCAATTTGCCGGCCATCTTCACGGAAGCTGTGTTTTTTGGCAGCTTGTTTAAGATCAACCCAGTAATACTCGTAATATAATGTATTGGTATTCAGGTTAATTTCTCTCATAAAATGATACAATTCCGGTGGTGGCTTCAGATACAAATCACTATTCTCAAGCAATGCTGCTTTAATTGCCGGATCTTTATAATCAATTCTTGCGTTCCAATCAAGCAATCTATATCCATCAAAATTATACGAATCGTAACCAATGGCTTCTAAAACCAGTGCATTATTTCCAGTTTCATCAATAGCCCTGAAAAAATCACGCCCTTCAGCATCATAGTTTTCAGGCGGATTTTCGGCCAACGTCGTCAATGCCATAGAGTCTCTCACCCAATGAACAAACTGCCGGTATTCACTGTTGGTAATTTCTGTTTCATCCATCCACATTCCCTGGACAGTTACAGTTTTGGATGTGGCTGTCATTGCATCAGGCACATCCTGATCACTGGGTCCCATGTTATATGATCCTGGCGGGATAAATAACATTCCATATGGATCGGGTGTGTACCATGT
>JBNJGX010000025.1:0-11443 GCA_051748025.1 Bacteroidota bacterium | reverse complement strand
ATTGGCATATCTGCACAAAACACTGTAGTTTGTGGCCTGCCTTCCTCAAACCCGACCCACTGCTGGCGGTGTACGGAGGTTACACATATTGCCTCGTTACTGCCTGCATAAGCCGGATTATAACTTAACGAGTTAAAATTAAATAAACTAAAATGCGAATCGCTTTGCGCGAGCAGCATTCCCGGCAATGTAATCATCAAACTAAATACTAAAAGTAAACGCCTCATATCTGTTATATTATTCAAAAATAGCTATAATTTTAAGGCTTCAGATTGTAAAGTAAATAATAAATTTATTTACAACCAAATTTTATTAACAATTTTTGTTGATAAGTTTTAAAATTGTTAATAAAAACAAACTTCACATATCAAAAAACCTTTTTTTAACATCAGCGAAAAATACAACATTTTTCATTCAAAACAAAATTCTTTGAAAAAAATAATCATAACTGATGAAAAAAAAATTAAACCACATAATACGTTAAAAACGTCAAATATCTTAATATTATTGTAAAACACCAAAACACATACAACAATCAGACATCATTTCTTACGCTTAGTTTTCTTTTTATCAATAATTTGCATGCATTCTTTATAACTCAATTCCTTCGGATTTTTATCTTTGGGAATTCTGTAATTCTTCTTCTTGTATGAAATATATGGTCCGTATTTACCATCTAAAATTTTTATTTCCTTATCCTTTGGAAAACTTTTAATTTCTTTCTTTTTCTTTCTTTCCTGACCTTCTTTGATTATCTCCACTGCCCTCTCCTTATTAATGGTAAAAGGGTCATCTTCTTTTTTCAGACTGAAAAAATTACCATCATACCTTACATACGGGCCATATCGTCCTATACCTATTATAATGTCTTTGTTCTGATATTTTCCCACATTACGTGGTAATTTAAACAATTCAAGTGCATCTTCAAGATCAATTGATTCAATTTTTTGTCCTTTTTTCAGGCTTGCAAACTGTGGTTTATCTTCATCATCCTGACTTCCGAGTTGCACAAACGGGCCATATTTACCAATTTTTGCTTTTACCGGTTTGCCGGTTTTCGGGTCTTTCCCAAGCTCTCTTTCCCAACGCTTGGTTTTCTTTTCTTCAACATCTTTAAAGTGAGAAATAAACGGTTTATAAAATGTATTGATCATTTTGGTCCATTCCAGGTCTCCGGTTGCTATCTCATCAAATTGTTTTTCTACCTTGGCTGTAAACTGATAATCCAAAATTTCTTTAAAGTGTTCCATTAAAAAATCATTAACCACCATGCCTAACGATGTCGGTTTAAGGCGACCTTTATCACTTCCGTAATTTTCCTTCTGTTGTTTTTCCTGAATATTTCCGTTTTCAAGGCTAACAATCTTTATTTGCCTGGTCTTGTGTTCTCCTTTACCTTTTTCTGCATATCCCCTTTGCTGTATAGTAGAAATGGTGGGGGCATATGTTGATGGCCTGCCTATTCCAAGTTCTTCCATTTTCCGCACAAGTGATGCTTCTGTATATCTTGCCGGCAAATTGGAGAAACGCTCTTCAGCTTCGATTTTTTCGAATTGCAAGTTATCACCCTTATGTAAAACAGGCAATACCCCTTTGGAAGCTTCCTTATTATCATCAGAAGACTCAATATATAATTTCAAAAACCCGGGAAATTTTATCACTTCACCATGTGCAACAAAGTGTGATTTCATTTTGCTGCCGTTAATCTTAACCTGGGTTTTTTCAATACTGGCATTGGCCATTTGAGATGCCACTGTTCGTTTCCAGATTAAATCGTACAATTTTTTTGCCTGTGCATTACCACCTGCAACAGGCTTGTCAATATAAGTCGGCCTTATGGCTTCGTGCGCCTCTTGTGCTCCTTTGGTTTTACTAGAATACTTTCTTGTTTGTGCATATTCTTTACCAAACTCAGACTCTATGACCTTTCGTGCGGTATTTAATGCCAGATTGGAGAGGTTAACCGAATCGGTACGCATATAAGTAATGTGTCCGGATTCATATAATTGCTGTGCAACCTGCATGGTTCTTGACACCGGAAAACCCAGTTTTCGACTGGCTTCCTGCTGCAAAGTAGATGTCGTAAAAGGGGGTGCAGGTGATTTTTTGCCTGGTTTAATATCAACATCAGCAACCTGAAATTCTGAATGGCCGCAATCTTTTAATATCTGCTTTGTTTCTTCTGTTGTTTTGGGTTTTAATGCGTATTCTGCTTTTACCTTAGCATTTTTATCATTAATAAAATCTGCCTGAATGCGAAAAGCTGATGACGGCGTATAATTATTAAACTCCCGCTCCCTTTCAACTATTAACCTTACAGCTACAGATTGTACACGGCCTGCTGACAGTGATGGTTTTATCTTTTTCCACAACAGTGGTGACAGGTTAAATCCAACCAGACGATCAAGAACACGTCGGGCTTGTTGAGCATTTACAAGGTTATAATCTATACCACGGGGATTTTTTATTGCATTATTAATGGCTGTCTTTGTAATTTCATGAAAAACAATCCGCCTAGTTTTTTCTTCAGGCAAGTCCAAAACTTCAGCCAAATGCCATGCTATTGCTTCTCCTTCCCTGTCTTCATCAGATGCCAGCCATATTTTTTTTGCTTTTTTTGACAATTTTTTCAATTCAGCAGCAATCTTCTTTTTATCTGCCGAAATCTCATAATGAGGCGTAAAATTGTTTTCAATATCTATTCCGAATCCTTTTTTAGCCAGGTCACGGATGTGGCCATAACTGGATTTTACCTGAAAATCTTTTCCTAAAAATCGTTTTATTGTCTGCGCCTTTGCAGGTGATTCAACAATTACCAGATTATCTTCCATAGTTCTTTCCCTGTTTTTCCTTTGAAAATTTTTACAAATTAAATAAAATTGTTTGCTATGTTCAAATTAAAAACATTTTTACTATTTTAGTGATTTAATACCGATATGTGTTCAATTGTATAATTTCAGTTCGCTATTGCTCCTGAAATTATATTGAAAATCATCGGTATTATGCTGAATATCAGAAAATAGCATGATCAATATGTTTGAATAATTTTGGCTGCACTCGGCAGAGCTCAAGTAAACTTGGCATAAGAAAAACATACAAAAATGAAGAAAAATAAAAGATTTACATCACTTTTTCGTAAGCGGTTTTTATGGATATTTTGGGGAACTTTTGTTGTGATTTTTGCCGCTGTCATAATATATTTTGTATTGATAGCACAAGGAAAAACAGGATTGATGCCAAGTTTTGATCAACTTGAAAATCCGCAAACAAATTATGCATCAAAAATAATTTCATCAGATCAACAACACCTCGGCTCCTTTTTCAGAGAAAACAGAACACAAACAGCTTATGACAGCATTTCTGAGAACATGATCCATGCATTGCTTGCAACTGAGGACATACGTTTCTTTAAACATTCAGGCATAGACTTCCGGGCTCTTGCAAGGGTTACAGTCGGTATAGTCACCGGTAATCATAAAGGTGGCGGCAGTACCATTTCACAGCAATTATCAAAACTCCTGTTTCCGCGTGAAGATTTAGATAATTCCCTGGAACTGGTAAACCGTAAATTAAGAGAATGGGTAATTGCGATTAAACTGGAAAAATCCTACACCAAAGAAGAGATCATTGCCATGTATCTCAACTATTTTGATTTTCTGAATCTGGCAGTAGGTATTGAATCGGCATCGCGGGTATATTTCAGTACAACACCAGACTCTCTGAATCTTCAGGAGTCAGCCATGCTTGTAGGAATGGTTAAAAACCCATCAAGGTATAACCCATTGCGCTATCCTGAAAAAACCAAAATGCGCAGAAATGTGGTATTAAACCAAATGGAAAAGTACGGTTATATTGACAAAGAAGTTTGTGATTCTGTTAAACAACTTCCCCTGGGAATTAAATACACAAAAGTTGATCACAATACAGGCCATGCCACTTATTTCCGTGAATTATTACGAAATTGGCTGACAGCTTCAGAACCCCATCCTGATGAATATATAGATAACAGGCTTTATGTTCAGGACAGTATTAGCTGGGCTGATGATCCCAGTTATGGCTGGTGCAATAAAAATGTAAAAACCGATGGCTCAAATTATGACATATACACCGACGGATTACGCATATATACCACCATTGACCTGCGAATGCAACAATATGCCGAAGAAGCAATACGTGAACACCTTGCTGAATATCTGCAGCCCGAATTTGATAAGGAGCAGGAAAACAGATTTAAAGCCCCTTTCTCATGGCAAATGACAGATATGGAAATCAAACAAATCATGGAAAATTCAAAACGCCGTTGCGAAAGATACAGTGTGATGAGAACCGCAGGAATCAGCAAAGACAGCATTGACGCTGCATTTAACACACCGGTATCCATGCGGGTTTTTAGTTGGGATGGGGAAGTAGATACTGTCATGACCCCAATGGATTCAATCCGTTATTATAAACATTTTCTGCGGGCAGGATTTATGAGTATAGAACCACATACAGGTTACGTAAAAGCATATTGCGGCGGGATTAATTACAAACATTTTAAATACGATATGGTTTCCCGTGCACGCAGGCAGGTAGGTTCAACTTTTAAACCTTTTATTTACACCCTGGCCATGCAAAACAATTATTCCCCTTGTTATAAGGTGCCCAATATTGAAGTCAGTTTTAAGATGCCCCCCGGCCAGAAACCGGAATTCTATACGCCAAAATACTCATCTTCAAAACGAGAAGGTGAAATGGTAAGCTTGAAATATGGGCTGGCACAATCATTAAATCAGGTTTCAGCCTGGGTATTAAAGCAATTTTCCCCCGAGGCAGTCATTGATCTGGCAAAATCAATGGGAGTTTCCAGCCATATAGATCCTTATCCTTCTATTTGTGTCGGGGCTGCCGAGGTTACATTGAAAGAAATGACCGGTGCTTTCTGTACATGGGCAAATGAGGGCATTTATACCCGTCCACTGTTTATTACACGCATTGATGACAAAAACGGCAATCTTTTAGCCGAATTTCAACCCATCAAGAAAGAAGTAACGGATAAACAAACCGCCTTCCTGACTTTAGACCTGATGAAAGGTGTTGTAGATTCCGGAACAGCCATCAGGTTACGCTATAAATATAATTTCAATGCAGAGCTTGCCGGCAAAACCGGTACAACAAACAACCACTCTGACGGTTGGTTTATGGGTATTGCGCCCCGGTTGGTTTCAGGAACCTGGGTAGGCGGTGAAGAACGCAGCATTCATTTCCGTGGTATCCGCCTCGGGCAAGGGGCCAGTATGGCTTTGCCGATTTGGGCAAAATACATGAAAAAAGTATATAACAACCCCAACCTGCCATACACCCAGGAGGATGAATTTTCTGAGCCTGAGCATATTGACGTGGAAACTGATTGTGAAAAATGGGATCAGGAACATCAGGATAAAGAAACGCTGTAACCGGGGTAACACCGTACACCTGTTTCGGGTTTCGGGTTTCGTGTTCCGGGTTTCGTGTTCCGGGTTCCGGGTTTCGGGTTTCGGGTTTCGTGTTCCGGGTTCCGGGTTTCGGGTTTCGGGTTTCGGGTTGAAATAAGAGGATGGCTTTATGAGAAAATTTCAGGAATAGATTTTCATTAGGCGCTTCTGTGTCAACTTTACCAACATGTTGTTTAAGTTTACTGAAAGCTTGATATACTTATCTGTCTGCCACAGGCAGGGCTGGCAGGCGGCGGAGCGAAACTTGTCCCTGTCTGCCGACAGGCAGGCGGCGTAACGCAGTGAAGACGGAGCAAAGACGGATTCAAAACCCAAAGTTCAAAACCAGCCTGCGTACGGGCAGAGAGAGGCAGGTGAGCTCTATTTCTTAAACAGTGCCTTCATCATTGCCGATACCGAATTCACACAGATCACATCAATCTGATGTAATTTGGGAAAGTCATTCTTTGATATATAAGGAACAATGATACGCTTAAACCCCAACCTGTCTGCTTCAGAAATACGCTGTGGTATTCTGGTAGCCGGCCTCACTTCACCACTCAGGCCAACCTCACCACAAAGCACGGTTTCGTCCGGTACTGCCAGGTCCTGATCAGATGACAATATAGCAGCCATAAGTGGTAAATCCATTCCCGGGTCCACCAGCCGGATACCGCCTACAATATTGACAAACACATCCTTTTGGTTTAGCCGGAAACCCGCCCGTTTTTCAAGTACTGCCAGCAACATATTCAGCCGGCGAATATCAAATCCCGTGGAGGTACGCTGTGGATTACCATACACAGCACTGCTCACCAATGCCTGAAGCTCAATAAGCATGGGACGCATACCTTCTATGGTGGCAGCATATGCCACCCCACTTAGCTGTTCATCATGTTCTGATACGAACATTTCAGAGGGGTTGCTTACTTCATTTAATCCGTCGCGTTTCATTTCAAATACACCAATTTCCTGTGTGCTGCCAAAACGGTTTTTTCGTGAACGCAGAATACGGTAATAATTATTCTGGTCGCCTTCAAATTGCATTACCACATCCACCATATGTTCCAGAACCATGGGTCCTGCAATGTTTCCGGCCTTTGTAATATGACCAATCAACACAAAAGACACCTGGTGGGATTTTGCGAATCGTATTATGCGTGCAGCAGATTCGCGTATTTGTGTAATACTGCCGGCAACAGAATCAACATCATCAGAAAAGCTTGTTTGTATCGAATCTACAACAATCATCTGCGCTTCTGTTTCCCTGACCAGATTAAGCAATTTATCCACATCCGTCTCGTCAGTAAACAAACATGCCGAGTCACTTCCACCAATGCGTTGTGCCCTTAGCTTAACCTGCTGGAGGCTTTCTTCACCGGCACAATACAGGGTTTTACACGCCTGCATCTGAAGCAATATCTGTAACAACAGGGTAGATTTACCCACGCCGGGTTCCCCTGCCATAAGGGCTACTGTACCTGGCACCAAGCCACCCCCAAGCACCCTGTTGAATTCATTATAAGAGAAAACCAACCTTTCGGTGGATGCAACATTTATGTCATTTAAAGGATATGCTTTGGATAATTTGTTGTCTGTGTTTCTTCCGGTAGTATGTTGCTTTTTTTGTACCTTAAATTCTTTAAAACTGTTCCAACTGTGGCAGGATGGACATTGACCTATCCATTTGAGGGATTCATAACCACATTCAGAGCAAACATATACTTTTTTTTCTTTAGCCATAATCTTAAATATTGTTTCGGGTTTCGGGTTCCGTGTTCCGTGTTTCGTGTTCCGGGTTCGTTCCATCGTGCCATCGTTCCATCGTGCTATCGGGTTCCGTGTTCCGTGTTTCGTGTTCCGGGTTCGTGCCATCGTGCTATCGTTCCATCGTGCCATCGTTCTATCGTGCTATCGGGTTCCGTGTTCCGTGTTTCGTGTTCCGGGTTCGTGCCATCGTGCTATCGTTCCATCATTCCATTGTGCTATCGTTCCATCGTGCCATCGTGCTATCGTGCTATCGGGTTTCGGGTTTCGGGTTTTCGAAGTATTTAAAACCAAGGCGTTTACTCTAGCAAATAACTGTTTTAACTTCGAGCGTAATGTGCCATATTGCGCTGTGTTGAGCGGTGTCAAAACAAGCGACATCGAAATGCAGAAATCGGACATTATTGAAAGACTCTAATTAATCCAATCTGGTAAACTCACGTCTGAGATATGCCGCATCTGTTGATTCATCCTGCATTTTATATCTTGTTAAAACCAATATATCATCCGTTATTTTATCAACCCTGAAAAAACCATTCACAGGGGGATGCAGATAAAATTCTTCAGATTCTATAATTTTAATTGCAGTATGGGTTAGTTCCTTTTGAATTGTGTAATAGGCAGTATCAATATACATGTAAGTTTCTGCAGTATCTCCCAAACTGTTATAAGTGATGATAAGCTCGTTATTGGATTTAAAATCCCAAATACATTTTTCTTTAGGTTCAGCTTCCAAGCTTTCAAGTAACCAAGTGCCTTCAATATTTTCATCTACTTTTTTACAACCAAAAAATATAAGGGACACAGAACTGATGGCCAATAATAAGAAAACATAACGTTTTTGCATAATTCAGGTTTTTATTTTTAGTACAAATATAATCATATTTTACATATTGTCAATAATTTCCGAAGTTGAATAGCCCTGAACAAAATCAATTGTTTTAACTTCACCTCCAGCCCTAGATACAATATCATGTCCAACGATGTTTTCAATGTCATAATCACCACCTTTTACCAAAACATCCGGAAGTATCCGGCGGATAATATTTTCCGGTGTATCTTCATTAAAAAACACAACAAAATCCACAAATTCAAACGCAGCCATTACATACGCCCTTGTTAACTGGTCCTGAACGGGTCTGGAATCGCCCTTAATCTTTTTCACAGATTTATCTGTATTAAGTGCCACCAACAAATGTGATCCAAGGGCGGCTGCCTTAGCGAGATAAAAAACATGTCCCCTATGTATAAGGTCAAAACATCCATTTGTAAATACCAGTTTCGGAATTTCCGGCCGCTTATTTTCCAACCAACAATCAAAATCAGCACCCTGCAATATTTTATTTTCTATGTTTTGAAGTGGCTTCATACCTAATCAATGCTATTATCACTGATATTGGGAAAAATAAAATCCGGTTTAAATTGTTTGGCTTCTTCAAAATCCATGCTTGCATAGGATATAATAATTATCACATCTCCGACAGTGGCCTTACGGGCTGCCGGGCCATTCATGGCAATCACTCCGGAACCGCGCTCACCCTTAATGGCATAGGTCTCTAAACGTTCCCCGTTGTTAATGTTAACAACCTGGACTTTCTCATTTTCAATGATATTAGCAGCCTCCATAAGTTTTTCATCTATGGTTATACTGCCAACATACTGAAGATTTGCTTCGGTAACTGTTACCTTGTGAATTTTTGACTTTACAACTTCAACAAACATAATCGTTGTTTTAATAATGACATGTTACAATAACACCGCAAAATTAATAATTATTTTATTGAGGCATCAATTTTTATTTTTCCTTAATTTGATATTATCTATAAGCCTCACATTGCCTGCCCAAACAGCAACACATATTCTCATTTCAGCCCCTTTATTCCATTCAGTTACAATTGAAAGGTCTTTTTCATGTACTATTTCAACATATTCGCACTCCAAAAGTTCGGATTCATTTAATTGCCTGGTAATTTCACTTTTTAACTGCTCTGGTGACAAAGCATCAAAAACCTCACCGGCTTGTTTTAACATCTTATATATATGTGTGGCTTGTTTTCTTTCTTCATTATTTAATCTTTGATTCCGGGAACTCATCGCCAGGCCATCGGATTCTCTTACGATAGGCACACCAAAGATTTCGATATCAAGCTTTTGATGCTCTACCATCCGTTCAATAATTTTTTTTTGCTGGAAATCTTTATCACCAAAATATGCCCTGTCAGGTTTTACCATATTAAATAACCGGTACACAACATCTGCAACCCCATCAAAATGACCCGGACGGAACGCCCCTTCCATATGCTCATCCAATCCTCCCAAATCAAATTTATATAATTCCTTAGTGGGATAAACATCAACAACATCAGGCATAAAAACTATATCAACGCCTTCTTCCCGTAGTATCTCAATATCTTTATCAGGATAACGGGGATATTTATTAAAATCATCCGGATCATTAAATTGTGTTGGATTTACAAATATTGAAACCACACATATGCCATTTTCCTGACGAGCCTGACGCACCAGGGAAATATGTCCTGCATGCAGAGCTCCCATTGTGGGGATAAAACCAAGATTTGGGGATATTTCCTTTAATTCATCCCGACGGGCAACCAGCAAAGACGGGTCCTTAATTATTTCCATATTTCAATAATTTTGCTAAAGATACATTTTTTTAAAATGCCGCATAATTGTTTTACGGTAAAGATAGAAAGATTGGCTTTCGATAAGTTTCACCACTTTTTATTTGCTGTTTTTTGGTACAATTTGATTGCCGTTTACAGCTAGTATCCCTAACCCTAACCCCTTATTTATTGATTAATCCATCCCTCTCTTTTTTCAACGCGGGGCTTAATCCTATTTTGTATTCATGTGGATTGAGAAACCGCCTGTATTCACCGGATATCTCGTTGAGTCTTTCCCGGCTGTACCTTGCAATTTCATGTACCGTTTTGGGCTTGTTCAGGCGTTTCCCGTTTTCCATAACGCTGTGTAAAAGCGGTTCTTTTAAACAATGTTTGATTTCCAGGCTTTTTTCCGGGATAAAAGGATGATGCATGACAGAGACATCCTGCTCATCCCACAATGAAACCACATCTGCTCCCAGTGCATAATGATTGGTATCATAAACACGATGCACCTGTTTTTTACCGGGCAAAGTTATTTTTTCATTGTTTTCAGATAATTTGATGCGTGGCTTGCCATTGGCAAAAGCCATTTTATATACACCGTCAAGTGCTGCATCGGGTTTTCCTGTTACTAAACTTGTTCCCACACCAAATACATCTATGGGAGCTTGTTGGTCAAGCAATGATTTGATAAGGTGTTCATCCAACTGGTTTGAAGCGGCAATTTTCACATCTTCCAGGCCGGCCTCGTCCAGCATTTTTCTGGCTTTTTTAGACAGGTATGCCAGGTCTCCGCTATCAAGCCGTATGCCGGATAATTTTTCACCACGGGCTTCCATTTCCCGGGCCACTTTTATGGCATTGGGAACACCGCTTTTTAAGGTATCATACGTGTCAACCAGCAACACACAATTATTTGGCCGCGCATTGGCAAAACTCCTGAAAGCGCTGAGTTCATCATCATGTGCCTGCACATACGAATGCGCCATGGTGCCGGATGCCAAAATGTCAAAATCACGTGCAGCCTGTACATTGCTGGTGGCATCAAATCCCCCGATGATGGCTGCCCTGGCTGCATGGTACGCTGCCGGACCGTGTGCCCGGCGCATGCCAAAGTCTATCAGCGTTCTTTCTCCTGCTGTTTCGCGCATCCTTCGGGCTTTGGTGGCAATCAATGTCTGATAATTCAATAAATTTAACAGCAGGGTTTCCGCTATCTGAGCTTCAATGATGTTGGCTTCAACAGTTAATACCGGACGTGTGGAAAAAACAATGTCTCCCTCTGTTGTGCTATATACATTGCCGTTGAAACGAAAGTCTTTAAGGTAATCCAGGAAACCTTTATCAAAATCCTGACGGGAAAGGAATTCCATGTCTTGTGGTGTAAATGTTAGATTTTCCAAGGCATCCAGGAGTGTTTCAAGGCCGGCAAACACAGCATAACCACCATCAAAAGGCAATTTGCGGAAAAAATAATCAAAAATGGCATCATCATGATGCATACCATTCAGATAATATGCCTGGCTCATGGCCAATTGGTACTGGTCGGTATAGGTGCCGCTTAAATAACCATTTGTTTCAGACAGCAAAGTGTTT